>JAKPRU010000634.1 GCA_029557025.1 Candidatus Omnitrophota bacterium
CCTGAAAAAACGGCAATCATCGGTCCGTCCTATCCCAAAGGTCAAAAAAAAGTTGACGCCATTTCAGCCTCATGATACTTTGCTGAATTAAATTCCGGATAGTGCTGTTTCGGCGCTGTCATCACGAAAAAGGATCCTCGATTTACCGATGAAAATGCGAATCGCTCGTTTCGGATGGCTTGGAATCACTTTTGTTCTGATGGCTGGAATGGCGGGGGCGGGGACGGTTAAGAGTTATGAGGTGCGCCGCGCGCTCACACCGCCGACAGTCGATGGGGTGGTAAACAGCGCGTCCGGCGAGTGGGCCAATGCCGCGCCTGCTGCGGGGAATTTCGTGCAAATTGACACGGGCGATCCGGTGGCGGAGGATATGGCCGTCTCCTTCCAGGCGCTTCGAACCGAATCGACCCTGTATTTCCTGGTATTGATCCGCGACTCCGACATTTTCCCAATTCTGGCGACCGGCGATGATTCCAATGCCGATGATGAGGACATTCTCGGGACCGATACCGGGCAATTTTACGCTTCCCTGGGCGATGACCTGGAAATCTTTCTCGAACCGACTGAGGATATACGCCGCAACAACGACCCGCCGAGCCGCACCCCGGACCAGTACCATATCGCGCTCACTCTGGAAACCACCCATGCCGACCCGCTTTGGGGCATTGTCGGATTTGACGATCTGAAACGGGATGTCCTGGAGGAAACCGGCCCACCGTACCAGTTTACCGCGGCGGGTTACGACCTGGAGTTGGTGGATGGCGACCCGAATGTGTGGGACCCGGCAATGCAAATCGGGATCACTCTTTTGCCGGATAACATTGCACCGGACACCGCGATTGTAGAACTTGCCATACCGTTTTCCTCGTTTAACTATACCGGGGATATGCAGTCCCCGCCGGTGTATGCCACCGATAACGCCCCGGATAACAGTCTTGTCGTCACTCATGCGCCGCGCGATGGCGACCGCTGGGCGTTCCAGGTCGGACGGCTGACTAACGAGGCGATTACTCTCGTCTGGAATCGTCCCTCTTTCACCACCCTCTACGCCCGTCCCTTCGGAGAACTTATCTTTGCAGACGGAACCGGTGTGGCGGATTGGGCGGTGTATTGAGGGAGCCGCTTGCGGTTTACGGCGCTGGCGGGACAGACCACTCCATCCCGGATTGCTTGAGTCGTTGCCCGATCACCAATTTGCACACGGCTCCGACTGTTCCCGAACCGAGGCTCCCCAGCAGGTCGGACAGGATAGTGGCCCCAGCGGCCAAAGCCGCTGCACACCGTGAGGCCCCTCACGCTTCCATATCCACTTTCCGGGTCGAATAATTCGAGGGCTTGCGCAAAACGTCAACCTCCGTTATTATCCTCCCAGCAAATAATCACACTAATTTGCTGAACACTCTGTCGAGGAAAGGAATGACTGTGGATATGAAGCACAAGAACGAAGCCTTTACCCTGATCGAATTGCTGATTGTTGTGGCGATCATCGGCATTCTGGCGGCGATTGCTGTGCCCAATTTCATGAATGCACGTGTGCGGGCCAACGCGTCTCGATCCTTTGCGGATATGAAAACTCTTTACGATCAAATCAACATCCGCAAAATGGAGACCGGGCTTTGGCTGGTGGACGGGAATGACACTGGTTCCGATCCGAAATGCAGCTTTCCGGTTCCCGGTAAGTTTTTCGGGAAGACCCCGACAGAGGTCGGTGTCAAAGACACGGTTGGCGATAATCATTACAACGGACAGATCTGGCAACAATTGACGACGCCGACGGCCTATATGAATTCCATCCCAGTGGATCCGTTCGCCAAGGGTGTCTTCTACGGATATGAGGACCGAGACTGTGCAAATACGAACGGGTCACATTGGTTGATCTACGCGGCGGGGCCGGACGGCGATTATGGAGACTGGCTCGATAATCGCCAGGCCAAAGCCTACAATCCGTCAAACGGGATTATCTCAAACGGCGACATTTGGAAAGCGATGCAGTTACGTGGGGGCCAGCATCAGGATCTGTGGTCCGAAATCGGCCTGTTTGACACGTATTTCTGAAGAATCTGTCGGGAATTGGCGGACAGAGACGACCGGTTCCAACGAGCATGGGCCGGCACGGGTATGTCCGCAAAAATCAGAAAGAAATTTGGAACCATCGGCTGAGCGCGGGTCGTTCTGTCAATGGTTTCATTTGTTTGTGTTTCTTTTCGCTCCGGGGGTATTCCCTTCTCTGTCGTCCACGATTTTCCATTGTATCCGGTCCTGCGAATACCCGATTCGGATTCCATCAACCTTTACAGGGGGATCAATTCTGCAATGATAAACAGAGCGATACATAATACATAATGAACTTCAGCGGTTGATTGTGAAGAAAGGAACGGAGAAATGATGCGAAGTCGGTATTTTCGATCCGGGGCTTTCCGGTTTTTCGGTCTGCTCATGGCCCTTCTGATTCCAGGAGTTTGCGAGTCCGGTCACGCCAAAGAGGATATCGGTTTGGATAATGCGGTTGTGGTTGTGCGGAGCGGCAATGTCCCATCCGGAGAGAAAACGGCGGCGCGTGTGCTGGTGGAAGAGGTGGAGAAACGAACCGGGATTCGATGGGAAATTCGCACCGAATGGCCTCCGCAAGGAACGGTCATCGCGGTTACCTCCCGTGTGGAAAACACCGGCTGGGACCGCAAATTGCCCGGCGACGAAACGAAAATCAGCCTGAAACCGGAGGGATATCAGGTTGTTGTTGAGAAACAGCCCTCGGAAGCATACACAATCTGGGTAATTGGGGCGGACCCGCGCGGAACCCTGTTTGGAGTGGGGTATCTGCTGCGGAAAATGAACTTGTCAGACAATCGGGCCGTAATGGAACCGGGGATGGATATTTGCACCGCGCCGGTCTATCCGATTCGGGGCCATCAGCTTGGATACCGAAACAAGGCGAATTCCTATGATGCTCTTTCTCCCGAGCAATACGAACAATACATCCGCGAACTGGCTCTATTCGGAACCAACAGCATTGAGAATATCCCGTTCCAAGACAAAGATGTCAGCCCGCACATGAAAATTCCGCGTCGGGAGATGAACCGTCGGTTGAGTGAAATTTGTGCAGAGTATGATCTGAATTACTGGGTCTGGACTCCGGCGGAAGGCGACCTGTCCGATTCGGAGTTCCGTAAGAAGGAACTGGCGATGCACGAGCAGCTGTATGCGGATTGCCCGCGCATTGATGGGATTTTCTTCCCTGGCGGAGACCCCGGCGATAATCACCCGAAAACTGTTCTGCCGTTCCTGGAGGAACTGTCGAAAATCCTCGCGCAACATCATCCCGAAACAAGAATCTGGCTGTCGTTGCAGGGATTCGACGAGGAAAAGACAAACTATGTTCGCGATTATGTGCAAAAGAATCTTCCGAAGTGGATGGGCGGTATTGTGGGAGGCCCATCCAGCCCCCCGATGGCGGAAATTCGCGCGTGGCTGCCGAAACAATACGGATTGCGGGATTACCCGGATGTGACACATTCGGTGCGTGCCCAGTATCCGGTGGTTTGGTGGGACCCGGCGTTCGCGCTGATCCATGGCCGTGAATCCTGCAATCCCCGCCCCGTGTTCTATTCCATGATTCACCGGTGGACCGCACCCAGCACCGATGGATTCATTTCCTATTCGGACGGCGTTCATGACGATGTCAATAAAGTCGTGTGGAGCATGCTCGGTTGGGAGCCGGAACGGGACCTTCGGGAAGTCCTCATGGACTATTGCCGGTTCTTTTTCGGACCGGATGTCGCGGAACCGGCTGCAGATGGGATTTTCGCCCTGGAGAAAAACTGGACCGGCCCCCTGGCGCAGAACGGTTCCGTGGAAAGCACGTACACACATTGGACCCGGCTGGACGAAAAATACGATCAACTGAAACGGAACTGGCGATGGCAACTCTGCATGTTGCGTGCAGAATACGACGCCCATATCCGACACCGTCTGATCGCCGAGCGGGATTTGGAGGCAAAAGCGTACCGAATTCTTGCCGACGCACAAAAACGTGGAATCGACAAAGCGATGGACGATGCGTTGGCGGTTTTACAAAGCGTGGATAAAGAGCCGGTTCTCCCGGATCTGCGTCAACGGATTATCAAGCGTTGCGAGACACTGTTTGAAACAATCGGGCTGCAAACCAGTGTGCCGCGTTTCAAGGGAGCAAACTCACAGCGCGGGTGCATTCTCGACTTCATTGACCGGCCCCTGAATAACCGCTGGTGGCTGGAGGATCAATTCGCCGAAATCCGTAAACTGCCGAATGACACCGAAAAACTGATGCGGCTCGAATTGATCCGAACCTGGGAAAATCCCGGACCGGGAAGCTATTACGACGACTTGGGGAATATCGAGAGATCGCCCCATCTTTATCGTGGAGAGTCTATCGAAACAGGGCCACCGAATCATTCGGCTCCGACCCCGACATATTGGGCATGGGATGGTGGGTTCAGCCGGATGCGGATTTCCTGGCTGGACACGATGACCGAACTGCTCGGCCTTCGGTATGAGAACCTGGACCCCAGTGCGGAGTATGAACTCCGTCTCACCGGCGCGGGCGAGGCATTTCCCAATGTGAACGGAAAACGAATCGAGCCGACGGTATACAACAAGAAGGACGGGGAATTCAAGGTTTTCCCGATTCCAAAGACGCTGACCCAAGGCGGCACAATCGAAGTGACAGTTGATTTTCCGGATGAATCCGGCGTCAACTGGCGGAACCAATCCAGGATTGCAGAAGTGTGGCTTTTGAAGAAATAAGAGCACGAAAAATTGGGGAAAAAAGACGGAAGAAATGGAAAAAGGAACAATGATGGAGGCGGAGGACATTCGGTATCGTGGAAGTCTGTTGCCGGAGCATCCCACGATTGAGCAAGTGCGAGAGGTAAGCGGCGATTATATGGCGATCGCACTTGAGGTGATGAAAACTATTGCGGAGCGATACAAACGCAGCCCGGACTATGGCTGGATTGACACAAAAATCCACCTGCTCAGTGGGCGGGATTTTTCCGAAGAGGAACCGATTCGCGGACCCCGAACGGTTTACGGGTGGATACAGGGGCGAGGCCTTGAGGCGCTTGTGGGCCATGCGCGATGGTTTCGGACTCATCTTCAGGGGCCGCAAATCAAAGCCCTGCTTCAGCAGATGGATTGCATGATCCGCAATATCTTGGGGCGGATTCGTTCTGTGAGGACACGCAATTCGGGCCACGTGTTTTTCTATATGACTCCGCAAGGGCAGCCGTTTCTGCTCAGTCGAGACGGCGGGATGCAGATCATCCGTCTTGGGACCGATGCACCATACAACTTCAGCGACCTTTTTTGTGCCAAAGGGATGCTGGCGGCGGCCGAATACCTGCGAGATGGCGAGGCTTGTCGCGAAGCGGAAGAGTATTGCCGGGCAGTCGATCAGGCAATATGGAACGAGACGTTTCGCAGCGATCAGCAGTCGCCGGACCCGAAAAATCCCGCTCAGCCCGTCGCGGATCGATTCACACATGGGCCAAGGATGATCCAGATCGGGACAGCCGCGCGGCTGTGCGAATGCACCCATCACCCCAGCTATGTTGATTTCGGTTTGAGACTGGTTCGACATATTCTGGATCGTTACGTCAATCTTGAGCGGCGATGGCCGGACCTTCAGGAATATGATTTCGTTGAGTTTCTTGATCCCGAAAATCATCCTTATCATCAAAACGGAGAGATTGTCTCTGATCCGGGCCATGCCCTGGAGTTTGTGGGATTGAGCCTGAAGTTTCTTTCAACTGTTCGGCGCATGAAGATTGCCTCTGAGGGACAATTGCGGGAGACCGCAGAGGTACAACGTATTATGCCATCTCTATTGCGGCATCTCTTCGATTACGGATTTCAGGATGGGCCGGGCGGGATTTGCAAGGCTTTCGGTCTGCTTGAACGAAGGGTGTTGAATGCAGAGATGCCGTGGTGGAGTTTGCCGGAGACCATGCGGGCCGCGCTGTTTTGTTCGAATGTGGCGGATGTGGATGAGAAACCGGCCTGCCTGGATACGCTCGCCGCGTGCCACAACGCTTTCATCAAGCATTATGTGCGTCCCGATTTGCACCTGATGGCGGTGCAGACCCGGAATGCAAACGGCGAGGTAATCGACTCGATTCCGGCAACCTCCGATGCGGATCCGGGATATCACACGGGGTTGTGCCTGCTGGATTGTTGCTGTCTTCTCTCGTAAAACACCGTCGCTTGCAAGTCAAGCGCTTCGCCCGAAATCGGGGATCTGGAGTAATTCTCCATTTTTCAAACACGATTCATGCGCCACAATGCCGGGCGCGGTGTAAGCGACCGCCTCGTAAACATCCACCGCAGGCCGACGGTTTTCTACCAGGGCGGAAATAAACTCGTGCGTCAGGAAAGTATGGGAACCTCCGTGACCGCTGTCGTGCCGCAGAGGTTCCGGCAGCATATCGGTTTGCCAATGAAGCGGCTGCTCAAACAGTTCCGGCTTCTGACCCCGGCGGCAGACCACGCCGGGAAACCCGGTAGACGTAGGCATGAAGAAACTCATCTCATCGCCATACCACTGCGCCCGTTCGCAGATCTCTGCGGCGACATAGCGAAACTCCGTCTGTCGGACAGCGTTACCGCCGCTGGTCTTGTACAAGGCCATGGCATTGCAAAAAGCATTTTTGTAGACATTATCCCGGTATTCTCCGGTATTCATTCTCGACTGGCCCAGGCACATCACCTCCGTGAGCCGCTCCCCGGTAACCCCCACATGAAAGGCCAGAGAGTGCGTCGGGTACAACATCGGGGGATATCCGTACCGCCAGGTTTTCTCCCCGTTATACCAGTTCAGTTCATTGTCCGGTTCGGTATGATGGTGATATTCCGCCTCGGTATAAAACAGATTGCCGAATCGGCCTTCCTTGAACCACTGGCGTGCGGTGATGGATTCCTGCCGATAGTAGCTCGTTTCCGCCATCATGTAGGTCATACCGGTTTTCTTTACCGTATCAATCAGAGTTTGGCAATCTTCCAGGGTCATGGCCGCGGGAACGGCGCTGATGACATGCTTGCCGGTATTCATGACCGCTGTGCAATGGCGGACGTGATCCGGGGCCGGCGTGAACACCGCCACGGCATCCAGGGTTTTATCGAGAATCAGCTTTTCCAGCGATTCATACACGGTGTCGCATTTGAAGCGAGCTACCAGCCGGTCCCGGCGGTCCGCGCGAAGATCGCTGACCGCCGCCACTTCGCAGTTCGGATGCTCATGCCAGCAGAACGCGGTTCCAAATCCGCCCCCAACCACACCGATTCGGATCTTCCTCCCCTCCGAGGCGACCGAAGCCTGCGGACGCACCCATCCCGCAACCGCCGCCCCTGTAATTCCCATCAGAAAATCTCTTCTCGGAAATCTTTCCGCATTCTTCTGTCCGTCGATCATTGTTTCCTCCTGAAGACGAACCGGCAAACTTCCTTGCGGCTATTCGTCCGTTGCATTTTGACACTATTCTCAAATACTTGTGTCCGGATGACAAGAGAACAGAACTTGTATCACGATCGGCAGCCCACACGAACCCGATCCGGCAGGTTCGTTTGCGAAACAGGATGTATGGGCCGCTGGGGGACGCCGAATCTCCTCCGCCGCTGCTGTCTCGTTTATTGCTGCTTTGCTCAGATCCATCCGCTGCCTCGCTACTCCGGGGGCCTGTCAACAGAACGGTTGACGCAACGGCGTGCCGTGCAAAACGGTGACCCACAGGACTTCATTCGGGCAAGCCCCTTCCCTTGTTATCTTCAATAAAATTGTCCACATTTCTCCGAAGTTCGAAATCCGGTTCAAGAAAGGACAGAGGTCATGAGGACGGTCTCTCAATTCGTTTTGATTGGATTTGCGATGACTCTGCTGGGCTGCGCCGATATCCAGGCACGCGAACGTAAAACCGCAGCGCAGCCGGCGCAAAAGGAGATGAAGGAAATGGAACCGTTCAGCGGACTCTATATGAACTTGGGTAACCTGCCGCGTCTGTCCGATGCCAAAAGCCGCTCGATCAGCGCAGAGAATCCCAAAGGCGAAAAGGGAAAAGGCGCAACGGCAACCGAGGGCGAGGGCGCAAACGCCGCTCGAGAACTCGGACAGGGTTGGAAAGTTGCGCCCTGTGTGACCGTGGATGGCCATTCCATTTTTACCATGGCCGATATCGACGGGCCGGGGGCTATCCAGAGTATGTGGGTGACAGGGAATCTGGTATGCCGCGACACAATCCTCCGGATTTACTGGGACGGACAAAAGAACCCGTCGGTGGAAGTTCCTCTTGGAGATTTCTTCTGCACAGGCTGGGGGCCGGTTGCGCAGATTAACTCCCTGCCGGTAGCCGTCAATCCCGGCAGCGCCATGAATTGCTATTGGCTGATGCCGTTTCAGAAACACTGCCGGATTACCCTGGAGAATCGAGACAATGACAAGAAGACCCTGTACTACCAGGTTAACTACACATTAACGGAAATCCCACAGGATTGCGCCTATTTTCACGCGCAGTTCCATCGATCTAATCCCCTTCCGTATAAGGAAGATTTCACAATCCTGGATCAGGTAACCGGGAAAGGCCACTATGTGGGGACCTACATCGCCTGGGGAGTCAACAGCGGCGGCTGGTGGGGAGAGGGTGAAATCAAGTTCTACATCGACGGCGATGACAAGTACCCGACCATCTGCGGAACCGGCACGGAAGATTATTTCGGCGGATCCTATGGGTTCCAGCGGAACGGACAATACGTCGAGTACTCGACGCCTTTCCTGGGCATGCCGCAGGTAATCCGTCCGGACGGAGTCGAGAAATCGCAACAGCGATTCGGACTGTACCGATGGCACATCATGGACCCCATTCGGTTCGACCGGGATTTACGTGTAACCATTCAGAGCCTCGGGTGGGCCACAGAGGGCCGGTATCGACCGCGCCAGGATGATATTGCATCGGTGGCATACTGGTACCAGACACTGCCGACCCCACAGTTCCCCGAGCTGCCCGGGCGTGACGATCTTTCGGTGTACTGATCGCGACGGCACGGACACGAACATCTCAAAAAGAAAGGTTAAGTAGTTGTGGACAAAGTACTGGTAACCAGACGAATACCGGAACCCGGACTGGAGATTCTGCGGGCGCATTGCGAGGTAGAGGTATTCCCGCACGACCGGAATATGACGCGCGAAGAGTTGTTGGAAGCGGTCCAGGGAAAGGATGGCTTGCTCAGCCTGTTGACGGATCGCATTGATACGGAACTGTTTGATTCCGCGCCCACCCTGCGCGCTGTAGCCAATTGCGCCGTCGGATTTAACAATATCGATCTGGCCGCCGCGACGGCGCGCGGAATCCCGGTAACGAATACACCGGGCGTATTGACGGACACGACGGCGGATTTGACGTGGGCGCTTCTCATGTCCGTCGCCCGGCGCATCGTGGAGGCCGATCGGTTTACCCGCGCAGGGAAATTTGACGGGTGGGGACCGATGTTGATGCTCGGTGGAGACATTTACGGGAAAAC
>JAKPRU010000636.1 GCA_029557025.1 Candidatus Omnitrophota bacterium
AGTCGGCGGACTCGATGTGGAGAAGGACAATTTGGCCGTTCGTCGGCAGATCGGGTACCTGCCTGAAAACAGCCCGCTGTACTGGGACATGGACGTGGAGGGATACTTGCACTTCGTTTCCGAGGTGAAAGGCGTCCCCCGGAAAGACCGTGCCCGGAAAGTCCGAGAGGTCATGGAGGAAGTGGCCGTGACGGATGTGCGAAACCGAACGGTGGGCAAGCTCTCCAAAGGATACAAGCAGCGTGTGGGACTGGCCCAGGCGTTGCTGAATGACCCTCCTGTCCTGATCCTGGACGAACCGACGGTCGGTCTCGATCCCAAGCAGATCATTGAAATCCGGGAGCTGATTAAGAGTATGGCCGGGAAGCGGACAATCGTTCTTTCGACACACATCCTGCCGGAAGTGAGCATGGTTTGCCAGCGCGTGATCATCATCAACAAAGGCCAGATTGTTGCCGTGGATACACCCGGTAATCTGACGGAGCGTTTGCAGACCTCTCGTCAAATGGAGGTGATCGTGCGCGCTCCGGAGAAGGATCTGGAGCAGAAGCTGTTGGCCTTGCCTGGTGTGAAAGGCGTTCAGGTTGCACACCATGAAAACGGGGTTCTGACGGTGGTGGTGGATTCGGAAAAAGGAAGAGACCTGCGACCCGCTGTGGCACAGACCCTTGTGGGAGCCGGTTGGGAACTTTACGGCCTTCGGGCGATTGAAATGTCGCTAGAAGAAATTTTCATCCAACTCGTGACAGAGGAATAAGGAGGGCAACCATGGGAAATACCTGGGCAATATTCAAACGTGAGATGCGGGCTTATTTCATTTCCCCCATGGCCTACGCGCTCTACGTGATTTTTCTGCTCCTATCCGGGTACTTTTTTACGGTAGGAATATCTTATTACGCGCACTACAGCGTGATGGCCATGCAGACCCAACAATATGGGGGGTTGCCGCCGTTTACGGAGACTGTTTTTCGGAATCTTTTCGGGGATATTTCGATTGTTCTTCTTCTGATGGTTCCGCTGCTGACCATGAGGCTGTTTGCGGAAGAGAAGAAGATGGGGACGATGGAGCTGTTGCTGACCTATCCGATTCGGGATATCGAGGTTGTACTGGGGAAATTCTTTGCTGCCCTGGCGGTGATCGGGTTGATGCTGGTCCTGACATTCAGTTATCCCCTTTTAGCGCGGTATGTTGCCGGGGAGCAGATGGAATATGGTGTGGTGCTGAGCGGCTACCTGGGCTTGTTCCTGGAGATGGCGGCGTTTATTGCGGTCGGCATTTTTCTGTCCTCCACGACGGAAAACCAGATCGTCGCGGGTGTCATCTCATTCGGTGCGCTGCTTCTGATCTGGGCGGTCGGATGGGGGGAGGAGCTGGTCAGCGGCGCCATCGGAAAGATACTCGCGCAACTCTCACTTCTGAACCATTTTGAGGATTTTTCGAAGGGCGTGATCGACACGGGACATGTTACCTATTATATCCTGTTCTGTGTGTTCTTCATTTTCATGACCCTTCGAGTCCTCGACTCCAACAAGTGGAGGGGCTAATCCAATGATAAATAAAACGAATTTTTTCCTGGTTATCGGCATCATTCTGGCGCTGGTCGGGTTGTTTGTGTGGGCGATTCGAAGTGTGTTGGATTCCTGGTCCATCGCACCGCTGGCGCTGGGCGTTATTCTGATCCTGATTTATGTTCTCATGAATTTCAACATGCTCGTGGCAAAGCTATCGGGGCGAAGCGCGAAAGCGGGATTTAATTCTGCGATTATGGTCATCATCACGCTGGCGATCATTTGCTTTCTTCAGGTGCTTCTGACCCGCCACAGCGCACGGTTCGACATGACGCGGTCCGGGAAGTACACCCTGGCGGATCAGACCATCCAAGTGCTGAAGAACCTGAAGCAGCCGGTTACGATCACCTACCTGTGGAATCCGGAGTTGTTTGGGGACCGCCAAAAGGCGGAGGACCTGTTCAAGGAGTTTCGACATTATTCGGACAAGGTCGAGTATCGCTTCGTGGACCCGGTGAAGGATCCGGTGGAGGTGGACCGTTTTGCAATCGGAGATACGGTTACTCTGAACAGCTCGTTTGTGGAATGCGGCGCGAAACGGGAAAAAGTCACGGGTGTGGACGAGGGAGCGTTTACAAACGCCCTGATCAAAGTAACGCGAGAGCAAAGCAAGAAGGTCTATTTCCTGACGAAGCACGGCGAGAAGGCCAGCGATGATACAACCACTCGAGGCGGCATCGGTTTTCTCAAACGGGCTTTGGAGCAGGAAGCGTACGAAACGGCGGACCTGGAGTTGACGGGTCTTACGGAGGTTCCGACGGATTGCACACTCCTGGTCATTGCGGGGCCGCAAACCAGCCTGTTCGAGAATGAAGTGGCTGCGATCGAGGATTACTTGAGGTACGGCGGAAGTCTCCTGCTGTTTCAGGACCCGCGCAGGGAATCGGGTCTGGAGGCATTGCTGCGTGATTCCTATGGGGTTTGGATACAGGACGACATTATTCTGGATAACGATCCCCTCAGCGCGGTGTTCGGCCAGACTCAACTGGTACTGACCATCGGGGCCGCATCTTACGGTTCGCACGAGACGACAAAAGGGATCGAGCGAGTGATGACGGTTTATTCGCAGGTGCGGTCTTTGCAGAAAGATCCGAATCCTCCGAAAGGTGTCCGGGTAACCGAACTGGTGAAGAGCAGCAATGACAGTTTCGGCGAGACGGAAGTGGACCGTCTGTTCAACGAAAAGATGGCGGCGAACGATCCCGCAAAAGATCATCAAGGCCCACTGACCATGGCGGTGGCGGTGGATTGGGATGCCGAAGCGCGAATCAGCGATGCCACCCAGGAGGAATCCGCCAAAGAACCGGATGTCAGCAGGGAAAAGAAACCGCAGGGAAGGATGATCGTGTTTGGTGATTCCGATTGCGCTTCGAATCAATTCTTCCAAACCAACAAGGACTTCCTGTTGAATTGTGTGAACTGGCTTTCGCAGGAGGAGGACCTCATTTCGATTCGTCCGAAAGAAGAGATGGGACAGCCGATCTTTATGAATGCCCTGCAGCAGCGAATTATCTTCTGGGTTCCGGTGGTGATTCTGCCGCTGCTGGTTCTCTTGGTCGGCGTCATGGTCTATATGACCCGGAGGGCACGAGGATGAAGAAAAACCTGATTCTGCTCATCATCCTGATTCTGATCGGAGCCTATTATTTCTGGGACACCGGGAGGATTGAGAAGAAGGAGAAGGCAGAAGAACAAGCGAAGAAGGTTTTTGTTCACAGTAATGAGAACATCGGTCAAATAACGATCGACAAAGGGACGGAAATCATCTCCGCCAAGAAAGACGGGCAGAACTGGCTTCTGACCAGTCCGCTTCAAACCGCCGGAGATAAGAGCGCGTGGGACAGTATTGCCCGGACATTGGGCGATGCGAAAAGCCAGCGGACGATCAAGGATGTCACGGCATCACTGACACCGTACGGCCTGGACCAGCCTGCATTGAAAGTGACGATCGCCGATGTGGACGGGGCAACCCCGGAAACCATAGTGTTCGGCAAGAAGACCCCCACCGGTTCGGAGACTTACGCGATGATCTCCGGGGCCACAAACCAGGTGTTGACCGTGTACAACTACGTGCAATCGGCTGCGGACAAGAGCCTGTTCGATCTGCGGGATAAGACCATTGTTGCAATGGACCCGAATGATGTGCAGCGGATCGATGTCCAGGTGGGTCCCACAGAATATCAGTTGTCACGCGGGACCGATCCGGAATGGACGCTGACTGCACCGTTCCAGGCGCGGGCAGACAAGTTGAAAGTCGACAGCGCAATCAACAAGATTCGGAACGGTCGAGTTAAAAAGTTCATTGACGAGAATCCGACCGATCTGGCGCAATACGGGTTGGTCGAACCAGCCACGCGAGTGGTGTTCTGGGTCGGCCAGCCTGGAACGGAGAGCCAGTGGTCCTCGAAGGCTCTGCTTTTCGGAGCCTCTGCGCAGACTGCAGACCAGGTGTATGCGAAACGGGAAGGCCAGAACAACGTGTTCGCCGTGGAATCGTCCATTCTGAGCGATCTGCCCGCGGATCCCAAGGTGTTCCGTCTGAACAAGATTACGGATGTGAAGTCGTGGGATATAAATCACGTGGCGATCGCCCAGGCTGGAGAGACCATTTTTGAAGCATCCAAAGAAGGGATGGACTGGGCGCTGATCAAACCGCAGGAGGGTAAGGCAGATTACAGCGATATCAGCGACGTGATTCGTGCTATCACCGACCTGGAAGTGTACGACTTTGTGAGCGGCGTTACGGACGAGACCACGCTGGGGTTAGATCAACCGGAACTTGTTTTCTCATTGACCACACAGGATGCGACGGAAGAGATTGCGCTTTCCGCGCCGAAGCCGCATGATTTCGTGGAGGTCCGGTATGGGGTGAGAGAAAAGCCACGTGAGATTTATGCCTTGTTGATCGATGATGCTTCCGAGGCGGTTCAAAAGGCCCTGAATGTGAAACCGAAGCAGGAGGAACCGACACCGAGCGAGAAAGAAGAGAAAAGCGAGAGGTGAGAGGGGTCTGTGGCAGGGTGGACAGAGTGGACACACCCTCACCCCGACCCTCTCCCGGAGGGAGAGGGAGAAGAGTCGTTTTTCAGGTGTAGGGGCACGTTGCAACGTGCCCCTACTGAAGACACCGCTACAGAAAGGTACGGGCCATTTCGGAATCGCGTTACTCGCAACGGAATATCCTGCATAGCATGATGCCGGTGGTTCGGGAAGCCGGTCGGATTGCGCTGCGTCATTTTCGCCATGTGAAGGGAGAACAGAAACCGGATCGGTCGATGGTTTCGGAAGCGGATCGGGAAGTCGAACGGTTTCTGATACGGGAGATTCACGACCGATACCCGGAACATGCAATTGTCGGGGAGGAATACGGAGAAAGCGGACGAGGTTCCGTCGATTATGAGTGGGCGATTGACCCCATCGACGGAACCTCATCATTTCTGGCGGAGATGCCGATCTGGGCGGTGTCGGTGGGGCTGCTCGTCGAGGACCGCCCGGTTCTGGGGATGGTATACGCGCCGGTGATCGAGGAGTTTTACCAGGGTTCCG
>JAKPRU010000638.1 GCA_029557025.1 Candidatus Omnitrophota bacterium
GGAAAACCGCCGTGGAGCGGCTCACCGATCAAAGCGTCATCGGGAAAATTGCACGAAACGACAGCGACAGTAATGTGCGTTCGGCAGCGGTGGAAAACCTCACCGATGAGGTCCTCCTCGTTGAAATCGCGAAAACAGACCCGGAGGAATACGTGCGCAGGGATGCGGTCAGAAGAATATCGGATCAAGCCTTGCTGGTCGAAATCGCCAGGACATGGAAAGACAATGGGGTGCGCGCGGTGGCGGTGGAGATGTTCACTGATGAGGCCATGATCGCCGAGTTCGCCCAAACCGATGATGATTCGAGTGTGCGTGGCGCTGCGGTGAGGAAGCTTACAGACCAGACGCTCCTGGCTCGGATCGCAAAGTCTGATAGCTTCGAATTTGTGCGAGAGGTGGCGGTAAATAAACTCGTTGATCAGGAGCTTCTCGCCGAAATTGCCAGGAATGATAGCTGGTACGGGGTTCGGGAAGTAGCGGTTGAGAGAATAGACAATCCGTCGCTCCTCGCCGAGATCGCGAAGACCGATGGCGATGCGGGTGTTCGCCTTGCTGCTGAAAAACGATTGTCAAAATTGCATGCGGAAACAAAGCTGAATGTATTAATCTTCCGTCCAGGCCAGGATCAACCCGCACGGCCGGAATCATACTGTCGTGATGTCGTGGCCCAGAAATTTGGTCCGAATCAGTCCATTGGCATTTGGAGAATCGCCGGAACCAAGGATGTCCTGAATTTTGGACAGTGTATGATGATGTATGAAATCGGGATCAACCAAGGGGCCTGGCCCAACCTTGGCCAGGTCATGGATCATTGGGCGGGAAAAGGTCCGGATGGACGGGCGGTTGTGGCGATATTCTGCTCGGGCACCGATGGGCACAACGGCCCAAGGAGGATCATCTTCACGTAACAAACGGCTCCAACTCTTCCCCCGATCCATGGGAGTCCGTCCAGAAGCCGCTTGCAATCGGAGGCGATTCCCGATAAGCGCGGTTTTTCTGAGAGGTGCCCATGAAGACGGTACCGACTTGCGACTCTCCTGCCGGTGGCCGCGTTTCCGGCCGCCATTCTTCTCCTGCTTGTGGCGACGGCGACCCTTG
>JAKPRU010001178.1 GCA_029557025.1 Candidatus Omnitrophota bacterium
ATTGTTGGAGGAATTTGCGCTGGACGACCCCCGGTTCAATGTTTTTGAGACCTCCGCTCCCTATCGAATGAGCGCGGAGGATATTCGTGGGACGGCAGATGTCCTGGCGGCGCTTCGGGACCCGGACATGCGTTTCGACGATGTCCGCTTTGACTGCGCCGATGCAGTGGCGATCGCGACGGGATACCAGGTGCTCCGCGCGGGCGCGAAAGAAATCCGTCGCCGGTATTCCTCCCGGTTCTCGCTTGTGATGATTCCGATCCATGGGAGGTGGAAAATCCTTCACGCGCATTTTTCCGCGATTCCAGGTACGAGATAAGACAATGAAACCACAACAGATTTTCGGTGTCACCCTGATTGTCTTTGCATTGGTTTTGTCTTTACCGGTTTTTTGCGCCGATGTGAAGATTGAGAAAGTTGAGTTTGAGGGATGGAAGAATTGCCGGCGGATGTCCAACGGAACGATTGACCTGATCGCGGTTGCGGATATCGGTCCGAGGATAATTTCATTCGGATTCACCGGCGATGAGAATGAATTTCATGTCTGGAAAGAGACGCTGGGCAAGACAGGCGGACTCGAATGGCATCCGTACGGCGGCCATCGTCTGTGGGCCGCGCCGGAAGCGAAACCGAGAACATACTATCCCGATAATGTGCCGGTTACGGTTACTGAAAAAGATCAGGCTCTTATTCTGACCGCGCCGGTGGAGCGGAATCCCGAATTTGAAGGGTCCAGCGGGATTCAGAAGGAAATGATGGTGGAGTTTGTCGGCAAAGATGCAGTGCGGATTACGCATCGGATCACAAATCGCAATGAGTGGACCATCGAGCTGGCTGTCTGGGCGCCGACATTTATGAAGCCGGGCGGACGGCTGATTGTGCCGAATCCGCCGTATGGCTCTCATGCGGAGAACCTTCTTCCGGTACGGACCATTGCGCTGTGGAAGTATTCGGAGATGGGGGATCCGCAATTCCACTGGGGCAACCGATACATGATCCTGGAGCAGGACTCCACCCGCACGAAACCGAATAAGTTCGGGGTGGCGAATGTGGAGGGCTGGGCAGCGTACCAGCGCGGGGACCACGCCTTTGTGAAGTATCATTCACACGATCCGGAAGCGGCGTATCCCGATATGGGCTGCTCGCTGGAATCCTTTACGGACAACGAAACACTGGAGTTCGAGACGCTCGGCCCGCTCTGGCGGATTCTTCCGAGCGAGACAGTGGAGCATGTAGAACATTGGCGGCTTCTGAAAGGCATATCGGCCGCGTTGGATGAGGAGAGTATCGATCGGGAGTTGAAGGAGAAGGTGGGGAGAATTAAGAATTGAAGAAGGGAAAGTGCAGTGGAAAGGAATCCCGCGTCATCGTGAGATTGCGGAAGAACTGTCACGTAAGATATGTAAGGATTTGGAGATTCCTTTTGTGGGGTGAATTGTGAAATATCGAGCTATGATTAAGAAGACGGATGAATGGTGGATCGGCCGGCTGGTTGACCTGCCTGGCGTGAATGCGCAGGAAAAGACGCGAGAAAGGCGGATTGAATCGCTTCGAATTGGTGCGCAGGAGATGCTGAGCACAGATGTCCCGTTTGAGCCAAATTGCGAGATGATCACAGTGGATGTTCCTGACCGAGATTCGGTTTTGTCGGCGTGATAGCCAGGCGCGAGCGGGAGCAAAGACAAGTGCGGACGCACACGGACAAAGTGGATGGGGTAAAGAGAGCGGACAGAGGGGTTATGGGGTCTTTTTGTCTTGCAGGTTTTCCAGGAGTTTGGTCATAATTTTGGCCCCATCCAGGGGTTCTCCGACGAAGAGAATGAAATAGCGTCCGGTTTTTGCGAGATAGGATTTTCCCAAATACCGATCTTCCATTTGGAGGCATCCCTCCGGGAACCCGTCTGCCGGGGATTCGGGGGACTTTGATTTTTTGAGGAATTCGCGGTATTTCTCGAACCGCTCGGAAGCCTGTTCGGGTGTGTCGGCAACCGAGACCACGACCGTGGCGGGGCGTTCCTTGGCCTGATAAGAGACCTGATACGCGGGGGCGAGGAATTCATGCCCCAAGGGAGCTTTCAGGAGAATTTGTTCGGTATGGGGAACCCGCCCCTGTTCGGGGAACAGGCTGAAGAACTTCGGTTGGGGGGGATTGCCCTGGATGGATTTGGACATTTTTCCCGCGATGTCCAGGAGAATATCTTTGGAATCCTTCAGGTCGCCGAAGAACATCATTTTGATATAGAACTTGGCTTGCCAGAACGCCAAAAACGTATCCGAGGCATGTCCCTGCCCACCCAGGGGGATGAAGTCCAGGTCCGGCGAAGATTCCGAGGCATACATACCGAATGCCTGCAAAGGGTTTTTCATGTCGTAAACATCAATGGTGATTTCGTTGCTGTCGTTCTTATCCTGAAGAAATCGGCAGGTGGCCAGTTTTTGGAAGCCATACAGAAGGTAGGCCTCCGCAGCGCCATCGATGTATTCATAGAGGTTATCGGGATTGTAAAGATCGATCTTGCCATCGAGATGCCAACCGGCAAGATTCTCCGGTTTGGGCAGAACGGTTTCCGGCTCCTGGGTCCAGGTGGCCGATTCGATATCGTCCGAGGACAGAAGGTCCTGAGCAGCGAGGGTGAGTGGAAGCAATGCCGGCAAGAGTGCAGAAAGGAACAGATTTCGCATGTTGATCTCCAATTTTATCGGTCCCAAATTTTCAACCCCCTCTGTATCTCCCCCGATCTTCGCGGGGGAGATTTTCCAGTATATCTCAGCTGTTACGCGGAGAGGAGGCGGTCGGCGACAAGCATCCGTTCGTGGATCCGCAGCCCCTTGACGCATTTGGCGGTGCATTCCGAACACAGGCGGCACAGGTCGGCTCGTTCGGAAGGCATCAGGCTTTGATATTCTGCCCGTGCCATTCGAAGGTCATTATATCCCTCGGCATACATGAGGCATCGGAAGGTCTCGGAAATGGCAAGTCCATTTCGGCATGTGCCGTTGCACATTCCGCACATTCGGCAGAAAACGGAAGCGGTCTGCTGCTCATAGCGCTGTAAGTCCCGGAGATCCGCTGAGCTGAGTTTTGTGCCCATTACGGCGGTGTTCTGCTCAATCATTTCAAAGGTGTTCATTCCGGGGATGGCGCAGGAAATGTTCGGGTTACTGAGCGCGTAGCGCAAGAGCGCCTGGTGAGGAGTGCCCGGTTCGCCTTCTTTCATTTTATAGCCACCCTGTTGGGTTTTCATGGCAATGATGCCCATTCCGGCACGATGCGCTTTCTCGATGGCTTCGATAAGCGGCTGGTCATCCCGATTTTTGTAACCATAGGCCACCAGTGCGGTGTCGAAGAAACCATCCTCCGCTGCAGCGGAAAGGACCTCGGCGGAGTTTTTGTGCATGGTGATCCCCATAAAGCGAATCTTGCCCTGATCGCGTACTTTCAACAGAAATGAGCGGATGTCCTCATTCTTAAGATGTTCAAGGGTGTGGACGCGATGGATTTGATAAATATCCACATAGTCGGTCTGAAGGGATTTTAAGCTGGCATGGAGACATTCCTCGACATCCTGAGCGCTTTTGCAGCTGGGGTAAGCTTTTGTGGCGAGATAGACCTTGTCACGGCGGGTTTTCAGGAATTCGCCGATGACCTGTTCGTTTCGGCCTTCCCCATAAAGGCGGGCGGTGTCGAAGTAATTGATGCCGGCATCAAATGCGGCCATGAGAAGAGAGGGATGATCTACCTGTTTTGCTCCGAAGGAGACCGCACTGACTTTGAGGCCCGTTCTGCCGAGTTCACGGTATTGAACGTGTGCGGGCTTTAAAGGTTCCGGTTCGGCTGCTGAGGCAGCGCCTGTGAACGCGATTCCTGCGGCTCCGAGGGTACTGTGGTGTAGAAAATCACGACGTTTCATGTAGGAGACTCTCTTTATTCTTTTGGTTAGCAACAGATAGAAAGTATATCCGGGTTTTTGTTGACAACAATGGCCTCCGGTCAAAGGATGGAAAGAGGGATGGGACAAATAAGACAAATGGGACCTATGCGCGGGTAGCGTGACAAAAGAAAGAGGGTGTGCCACGATATTTCAGTGGGAGAAGTCTGGTGGGAGGAAATCACCCCGGTCGGCGGGAAGAACCCCACCCCGGCCCTCCCCGTAAACGGGGAGGGAGAAAGAGATCCTCCGCCCCCAACGGAAGATCCTCCTCCCCCAACGGGGGGAGGGAAAGGAAAGTCCTTTCCCCCCGTTTACGGGGGGATTGAAGGGGGGTTAAGGGGATTGAGGGGGGATGAAATGGAGCGCAGTTTGAAAGGAATGGAGATGCAGGTTCCAATTTATCGATGGAAAGAGACCTCGCCGAAAGATCGGGAGCGGATTTTGCGCCGGTCCGGTGAGGATATTGAGCGATTTGAGGCGGACGCCCGGAAAATCATTGACGAGGTGGCTGAAAAGGGCGACGCGGCGCTGATCGACCAGGCGAGACGGTTTGACGGCGCGGACCTGAGCAAGTTGGGAATTCGCGTGTCGGAAGAGGAAATCGAGCGGGCGGTTCATCGTCTC
>JAKPRU010000703.1 GCA_029557025.1 Candidatus Omnitrophota bacterium
TGACTCAGGTCCCCGCGTAATCTCGGATGAAGCAAAAACTCAACTTGCATCGCTTCTCGATTTTGCGATTGCAGGTTTGCCTGAGAAGTTCACGCGGCACGGGAACTGTTACGACGAACACGAGGGCCATCCTTTTCCGGCGGATCATCCCGCCATACGCCTGGCGGCTGTTGTGTGGATCGCTCGAGATTACGGTGTTACCGAGCTGGTTCCCACACTCCTCCGGTTCCTTGACTTTGAGCTGGATTCCGACAAACTTAGCCGCGAATCGCATATCGTCAGTACTCATCGCCGGCCGGACGTTGACCGCCAACCGATTCTGCGGTTGATGGAAATACACAACCAGCCGGTGCTGGAGATGCTTCTTGCTTTAGGTCCGAAGAGTGTGGACCCAGTCATTGAATATCTTGAGTCGAAACAGGAAACGGAACTGGATCTCCTCGGACGTGAATCATACCGAGTGATGAAAGCCATTGCGGTTTTGAGTGAGCTGGATGCCAAAGGCGATGTCTCCGAGGCGCAGAAGTCCCGCATAGTTGCCGCCATTGCCGGTCTCAAGGGCGACGAGGGAACGACTAGCGCCGGGCAGATGGCATGGCAGTACCGGGTGGATCTCTATCATATCTCGAATTTTTACGGTTGGTATGCAAAAGACCCGGCTCAGGCCCTTGTTTATGTCGAAAGCAACTATACCCTTCCGTTGCCCGATAGACATAAGCCGATAAGGCCGAAAAAGGCGGAATAGATGAACGGCTTGTTCGGTATCGTGAAACCCGGGGCGCGAGTGTCCAGGACTTTTCGCTCGCGCCCCATTGAAGGTCCGATGGATCAAACAGGAATTGGGAAGATCACCGTAGAGACCCGTAATCTCGATTTTCCCGTGAACAAGTCCGCGCATTGCCGGCTATGAGCATCGAGATGATCTGCGTGGACAGAGTTCGAGTCCAAGAGCGGTGGAGACCAGAGGGGTCGAGCCAAAAATGTGCGGCGTTTTCGGACGCCTCTGCGTCTCCCCCTTC
>JAKPRU010000712.1 GCA_029557025.1 Candidatus Omnitrophota bacterium
GAGCGACCAGGAATACCCGGCGATATCATCATCTTCCGCGGGCATCCATTCGGCGGCAAAGGTATTGGATTCGAGATATCCTGTTTCATCGGTTGGCGCGGCGGTCATGGCGGGAGAAACCGGGGGTTCGGTATCGCGCACGTAGGTTACATAGCGCGGTTCGGACCAATTGCCGGCATAGTCTACAACCCGGACGCCCAGATACCAGGTACCGTCCCCGGGAGCCTGCAGTTCTACACGGGTATCATCCGGGAGACGGGTGATATACTCGGGAACCGGAGCGCGGGGATTCCGGGTCCACACGTAGGAATATCCGGCAACTCCGGACGAATCCTCCGGAATCGCGATATCAACTCGTACCGTTTCGGCGCGTCCTTTTCCCTGATCGGTAAAGTTGATCGGCCGCAACCCGGGTTTTGGCGCACTCCGGTCCGGTGCAAGCCTGACCACCCGGTTTTTTCCGTTCCCGAGTTCCTGCTGCCAGTAGACTTCTATACTTCCCCCAACCGGAACAATTCGCGCGAATACCGAGGGAATACGGGATCGTGAAAGATCATATTCGCTCCAGAGAAAACCTTCCTTGATCGCGAGATAAACCCGGTCGGTACCCTGACGGTTGTCAAACCATACCACCGCGGGTTTGCCGTCAAGCTCGATGCTATCGGGGTCGTAACAGTACCCTTCGCCAAGTGAAACCCGTTCAACCTGGCGCGCAGCCAGTGTTTCCGGATCCAACTCGGTATGGTAGATTGCATACCGCTCGTTTTCCGTACGGGCCCGTTCCCAGACAAGTGAAATCGAACCGGCGATTATTCTTAACCGCGGCCGTTGATTATGATAGAGTTCATACCTGACCGGTGTTCCGGTTTCGGACGGTTCGGCAAAACCGGTTACCAGCACCGGTGCGTCCCATGTTTTTCCGTCGTCATTTGAAATGGTCGCGAATAGCTGGTACGACGCCCGTCCGGTCCCTTCATGAAATGCCTGAAACACAACGATGTCCCGTTTTCCCGTAGTGGCATGAGTCGGAAGGAATGCCCGGCGAAGCTGTTCTGATGGCCCGAACGCCTGAAAGTCCGGCCAACGAACGCCGGTTTCCGATCGTGAAAACACGAGCGTGAAGTTGTCTTCCGTTCCCCGGGTTGCATAGAGAAAGTATCCCCCATCAGAACGGACGAAAATCCGCGGACCGACGAGTCCTATATTCTTTCCGTTTATT
>JAKPRU010000736.1 GCA_029557025.1 Candidatus Omnitrophota bacterium
GAAGAAACAGCAGGGCCAATCGGGCCAGATTCTTCTGAGACAGGCGTACCGAGGCACAGGTAAACCAGAGACTCAATGGGAACAGAAGAACGGAGGACGGATGGGCGATCAACGAGAGTCCGCTCAGGAACCAGGCTGCGGAGAATCGTTTTGTCTCCAGGGTCAGCAAGATACCGACGACGAGAAGGATCTGGAGCGTATACACCTCCGTCACTACGCATTGAGACCACCAGGTCCGCGATGCGGCAAAAAACAACGCGCCGGTCAAAGCCGCAAAATCCGCCGTGCGCTCAGAGACAGACAAGCGCAGAAGCATCCGCCGTAGAAATACACACAGCAGCGATCCGGCAGCCACCCCGCACAATGCCGTGAACAGATTCACCCGCCAGGCAATGTCGCCCGGGATCGGCAGGGTCAGGAAGACATGCGCCATCAGGAGATACAGGGAGTACCCCGGCGGATGCACGATTCCTAATGATACAGCGCCGGCAATCAGCTCCCCGCTGTCGCCGAACGAGAATCCGGGAGACATTGTGCGCAGATAAAGCACACCGGCTCCGAGCGCCGCAAGGCAGGGACCGATCTGTGGGAAGGGACATTTCAGGCGCATGGTTGCCTCTTGTTGGCAATTCTGTCGGACCGGGGGTGAACATTCTGGACGGCATGGAGCGTGTCGACAAGGGAAATTGGGAGATGCCGGGCAGAGACGCCTGGCCCACTGGTGGGACATGACCTGGAAAACTGGTGGGACAGGCCTCCGTGCCTGTCGATGGAAGCTCTTTCTTGGGAGCCTCCCTCCGGCAGGGCCAGTGATCAGGGTGAAGATACGCACAACCCCCTCTCTGTCTCCCAGAAACTTTGGGGGAGAGGTTCCTCCCCCGAAGATCGGGGGAGGAGAGGTGGGGGTTGACGGGATCTCGCAAGATTCCTCGGCGTGACGGTTGTAACCGAGCCTTCCTAGGAGACAGTCTCATATCTCCAAACAGCTACGCGGCCGGTCGTTCGGGTGGAACGCGAACCAGAAAAGTCCCGCGCCGAAGATGGTTACAAATCCCATGATTCCAAAGGTGACCGCAATTCCGACCGAATCAAAGAGCAGGCCGCCGATATAAGAGCCGATGGCGCAACCGGTTCCAATAGCAATCGCCGAGAAAATGGTCTGGCCGCTCGATCGCAGCTGAGGCGGCAGGTAGGAATCAACATAAACCACTGCGCCCAAGTGATTCGCGGCAAAGGTGAGACAGTGCAACAGCTGCGAAAGGAGGATTACCCAAGTCGGCGGTTGACCGGCAAGCAGGAACAGACGCACAGCCCCGGCTACCAGGCTGAGCATAATCAACCCCTTAATCCGAAACACCCTCAGCAGAACATCTCCATAATGGAAAAAAACTTGTTCCGCGAAAGGACCGATCATCCAGATCAGTCCGATGACCGGCAAAGAAATGTTCATCTCCCGCAAATAGATACTCAAAAACGTATACAGCGGTGTCAGGGCCAGGCGGTTGATAAACACACCCACAATCAACACAAAAAATTGCCGGTTCCGAAGCAGCTTGATCCCTTGCAGATATTCGCCGTGCTTCAGCCGAGACGGAAGATTCGGTACACCACG
>JAKPRU010000803.1 GCA_029557025.1 Candidatus Omnitrophota bacterium
GGGCAGTTTCAAGTGACCGAGGTCAAGATCGACCCGGAAGTGGTGAATCCGGATGATCTCGGTCTCTTGGAAGATTTGCTGCTGGTGGCGTTCAATGAGGCAGCGGGTCGGACACAGGAATATGCGAAAAAGCGCATGACAGAAATCACGGGGGGTTTTGAAATCCCCGGGCTTCTGGGCGGATGACCTTCTTGCCGAAATGAGTCGAATTCCGTGGAAGCATCTAAGGGCACGATTCTCCTTTTCAATAAGGCGTATCCTCCCTGGCCGGGCGGGATCGAGCGACATGTGGCGCTTCTTGCGGAGGGGCTATCGGCGCGGGGCTGGCGGGTGATTGTCCTGTGCGCCGGGGATCACGGATTTCGATATGAAGAACGCGTGGAGCGGTTGTGTGTGCGGCGCGAGGCGAACTGGGGAACGCTCTGGTCGCAACCGATCTCCCCGGGTCTCATTCGGGAGATCGGGCGAATCAAACCGGACTTGGTGCATATCCACACACCCTTTCCATTCGGGAATCTGGCACTCTTGATTCGACGCCCCCGATGTCCTCTGGTTGTGACCTGGCACAGCGATATTGTACGGCAATGGGCCGCGCGGCCGCTTCTCGTTCCACTGGAAACCTTTCTTCTTCGCCGGGCCGATGCGGTGATCGCGACCTCGCCTGCCCTCCTGGAGCAATCATCTTGCCTTCCCCAATACCGGCAGAAATGCCATATCATCCCGCTGGGAATCGATCCGAGGCCGTTTCTTTCAATGGAACCGCCAATCCTCAAGAAAGCCGAACATCTCAGAAAAAGTCTCCCACACCCGTTGGCTATTTTTGTCGGCAGGCTTGTAGGATACAAAGGCCTGGATGTGCTTCTGCGCGCAGTCAAGAAAGCGGGGAATGTTTCGTTGCTGATCGCAGGAGACGGCCCGTTGCGAAGCGATTTGGAGAAACAGGCGGAGCGGATGGGCCTGACGGATCGGGTTCGATTTGCGGGACATATTTCGGACGAGGATCTGCCGGCGTATCTGAGCGCGGCGGATTTTTTTGTTCTTCCGTCCACATCGAGGAATGAGGCCTTCGGGATGTGCCAGCTGGAGGCCATGGCGGCGAGGCTTGCCGTGATCTCCACGAATCTTCCGGGCGGGGTCCCATGGGTTAATCAGCATGGAAAGACGGGTCTTGTGGTTCCTGCCGGAGATATCGACGCGCTGGCGGAGGCGATGCAGATCCTCGCGCGAAATCCGGATCTCTGCGAACAATGGGGGATGTGCGGACAGGCCCGTGTATTGGAGCTGTTCACACAGGAAAAATGCGTTATTCTGCATGAAGAGGTTTATCGGAACCTGCTGTAGATTCGACAACGTCGGATTTTTTCAATACATTGTAGAGAAAGATTCTCTGCGAGAGGATGAGAATGGCGCAATCCAATTCATCGGATCGAGAAATCGGGCTGGAAGAAGCGCTTGCGCTGATGATGCCGGACACACGGCTGAATCTCGAAATCTTCGAGGGACCGTTTCGCGGAATCGTCTCCGCGATCCTCCTGAAGAAGGAAAAAAAACGGATTCATGTCAGTTATCCGTGTTATATGGGGCATCCCATCCCGGTGCGTCGGGAGGCGGGCGTCAACATCACCGTGCGGACTAATAACCGATGTATGGTAATTCGCGGGGAAATCGAAGGGATTGTGAAAGAGGACGCGCCGATTCTCGTGATTCGTCTTTCCAGCAAGGGAGGCCTCTGGACCCGCGAACGTCAGTTTAAACGAATGCGGGCGGAGATCCCGTTTATCGCCCGGCGAATCGACCGACGGGAGCGACTTGCCTTCGCGGGGAAAACGGTGGATGTGAGCGGCAATGGTTTTCTGTTCGAAACGCGCCGGACTCTGCCGGTCGGAACCCGCCTGCGTGTCGATCTGAAAATCCCGAAGGCGCCCGCTCCATTACCAAGCATTGTTCGCGTGACTCGGGTGACCGTCGATCCGGCACGAGATCCGAAAATCAACCTGGTCGCGGTATCTTTCGACGAAATCTCGCTGGAGGACCAGGACAGACTGGTGCATCACATCTTCGAATTGGAGTGGAAAGACAGCGCGGAGAAGCGTCCCCCGGATTCATCGGGTGGTTCCTGACCGAATTGGAATTTTGATCCATCAACCGCCTTTTTTGATTCCTTACATGTCCTTGACTCAAGATTTCCTTTTGGGGATTATGTTTCCTGATATCCAATTCCTTTCAAAATAGAGGTGGAGCTGACACATTGATGAAGCGAAAGGGTTTTACATTGATCGAGTTACTGATTGTTGTGGCGATTATCGGGATTCTGGCGGCGATTGCGGTTCCCAATTTTCTGAACGCACAAATTCGCGCAAAGATCGCCAGAGTTCATGCGGACATGCGAGGCTTGGCTACCGCGATTGAATCGTATCGTATCGACAATAATAAGTATCCGTACTTTGATGAATACAATCTGGGGGGCAGCTACAATCCGATCACGTACCGCCTGATTCCCTTGACGACCCCCGTGGCGTATGTGAGCAGCCTGAGCCTGGAAGATCCGTTTCTGGAGGTTCAGGGTGGAGAGGGGTATGAGGACGATCTACCCCGTTTTTCCTACAATTACCGCAGTTATGAGAGTGAGAAAATGGGAGGTTGGAAGGTGTGGTGTCTGAACAGCCTTGGTCCGGACCGGACGAAGAACCAGGGATTGCAGGTCGAGAACTGGGCACGTGGACTGGTGGCGGATGGGGTAGTTATCATCTATGACGGCACAAACGGGTTGGTCAGCCCGGGCGACATGCCCCACACCGGCGGCGAAACAAGATACCAGAATCATTTTTAGTACCCGTATAACCGGAGGTTCCGTCCCAGCCATGCTCGTGAACACCAAGAACCCCACCCCGGCTCTGCGCGTAAACGGGGAGGGAGAAATCTGCCACTGTTCACGGGGGGATTGAAGGGGGCATTCTCAATTCACAGCCGATAAACCTCCCCGCGATGGAGGACCGCCTGAAGCGGCGTGTCTCCGATCGGCGGCCAGCGGTCCGACGAATTCTTCGCATTCTCAATGGCCTGCTCCATTTCCTCATCACTGAATCCGTAATCCAGAGCGCGGCCGACATTCGCGGACGGAAGCAGGCCAACCCCTGAAGACTCTCCGCAATTCACGAAGAGATAGCAATACAGGCGCTCTCGACCGATCTGGAACTCGTGGCTCTTGTGATCGACGGGGATATCGAGAACCATGTCAATTCCCGCTCGAGGCAGCTCGGGAACCGGCAGGCGTTTGTGCAGAAGCAGGTGCGCCCGAGCCTCTCCCAACCGATTGATCCCGTAAACAATCCGAGCGGCATCCGGGAACCGTTGCAAAAACCGGCCCGCCACGGGAGATATCTTGCCCCCCTGCCAGACCTCTTCCGGACTGATCACCGGCCTGGATTTCCACCAGCGGTTGAACACGAAAAAGAGGCTTGGAAGGAGCAGTCCGACTGTGACAGCAACGGCTGCGATCTGAAAAGGCGGACTTCCATACCAGTACACAGGGAAAACAAACAGGATGACGGTCACCAGAATCATCACAACAATGCGATCCTTCATGACAGACAAATCGGATAT
>JAKPRU010000805.1 GCA_029557025.1 Candidatus Omnitrophota bacterium
GCTGACCGGCAGCAGATTCACCACGGAGACACCGAGGCACGGAGAAGCCCCGTCTCCCCCATACTCCTCCCGTTCTCCAGTGGAGGCGTTGCGCGAATTTGGCACAGGGCGATCATGCCATCCTGGCCTGAATGGATTAGATACAATGATCGCCCTGTGCCAAATTCGCGCAACGCCTCCACTGGAGCACGGGAGGAGTATGGGGGAGACTGGGCTTCTCTGTGCCTCCGGTGCGCCAAGCAAAGCTTGGCTGTTTCTAACAGAATGAAAGGAATCTGTCATGTGAATTGATCGTTGCACATGTAGCCGACCCAGCGGCGCCCGGGAGTAATTCCGGCGTCGAAGCCTGGGAAGGCGAACGCGTGAGCTGTAGCGCAAACGAACTCGATTCAGCCTCGTTACACAAAATTGGGAGTGGCCAGCCTGTCGGAGATGGTGAAGCCAGTATTTGCCGGGAAGCAACGATTGAAAGCACCGGCAAAGCTCTCCGGGGTAAAAGGAGACGGCGCGCGCGGAAAGAACAGTCAGGAACTTGGGAGGCCCGCCGCGGTGTCGGGAGAGCCGACAAGCTTTCGAGGGAATCAATAACCTCGCAGGTGGCAGCGCGCGGGAGTCGGAGAAGCCCGTAGTAGTGATGAAACGGGGTAATGCCCGTGGAGCGAAGGGGCTTCGGCGGAAGACGCGTCGAGTCAGAAGAACGGCTGTCTGATTGGTCTCTGACCTACGACACGAATATAGGCCGTTTCGAGATAGAGACTGAGTGAGATGGTGTGTCATTTTACAAATGCCTTCCGCGAGAGCCGGATGCGGGAAATCTGCATGTCCGGTTCGACGAGGGGGAGGGCGGCTATCCGGGTGGATCGCCCCCTCTCTACTCTACTGTCTCCGTGGTGAATCTGCTGTCGGTCAGCGGTGTGTTCGTTCGGATACCAATCAGTATATGAGTCGCTATTATCGTAATAAGCTTTACTGCAACATATTAAAGCATTCATGTTAGATTTGTTGCCCATAGATTATGCGGAGCAGCCATTTGTTTTAAAAATCCAAAATCGTAAATCTACAATTCTTTTTCAATCCTCAATCCTCAATTCACAATCCAAAATATATGTGGGGATATGCAAATGCAAAATCAGTGCAAAATA
>JAKPRU010000818.1 GCA_029557025.1 Candidatus Omnitrophota bacterium
CTATCCGACCCCTCCTCCGCTCCTGGTGATTACCGACCTCAAATCGCAGGGAGAAGCCTCCACTGCCGAGGCGGCTGCATTCAGCGAATTTATCCGCCGGGAAGTCACACGAAGCGGGTTGTATCGTGTGATTGACAAGCAGTCCATGTATTCCATTCTTCAGGCGCACCGATTTCCCTGGCCCTGTTTTGAGCTTCGTGAGTTTGTGGCGATGGGGCGGCTTCTGGGGGCGGATCGGGTGCTTGCGGGGCATGTGGACCGGCAGGGTGAGAAGGTGGGGGTGACTGTCCGGCTGATCGATTGCGCCTCGGCGGATTTTCTTCTGGACCTGTTTCGAGAAAAATCTCCGTGCACAATGGAAGACCTGATCGGGGAATGGGGTCGTTCCATTATTTCCGAGTTATTCTCGATCCCTCTTGAAAAGCTCTCCACCCCCACTCCGTTTCCCGAACTACGGCCCACAGACACGCCGACACCGAAGATTCCCGATGAGATTTTGAACAAGTATCCGGGTATGGTGTATGTTCCCGGTGGAAAGTTTGTATTCGGATCGGACAATGGCGACCCTTGCGAGTCGCCCTGTGCGACAGTCGATATTCCGTCGTTTTATATTGATAAAACTGAGGTTACAAATGCTGCGTATAAGTGTTTTACGGATGCGACGGGTCATCGGACACCGGTGCACTGGGAGAGGGGAGTCATTCCTCCGGGGCTGGAGGATCATCCGGTTGCCTGGGTAAATTGGGAAGATGCAACGGCCTATGCGAAGTGGTCGGGGGCCAGATTGCCCACAGAACGGGAGTGGGAAAAGGCGGCACGCGGAACGGATGGGCGGATCTATCCATGGGGAGATTATTTTGACTCGACGCGCTGTAATACTTGGGAAAGCGGGATCCGCGGAACTGCGTCGGTGGGGTCTTTTCCGGAGGGGGAAAGCCCGTATCATGTGCTGGATATGGCGGGAAATGTGGCCGAATGGGTGGCGGACCGGTTTCAGCCCTATCCGAATACCGCTACGATATTAGAAAAGTATTCAGAGAACCTACGTGTCTTGCGGGGCGGCTCCTGGACATTCAACGAGTATTACGCCAGGGCCAGCCATCGCTATCCCCGTTCCCCTCAAGACCGTCATGGCAGCTACGGATTTCGTACTGCTCGGGATGCGGAACCCTCACGACTGTAAAATACGCTGCAATACTCTGTGATTTTTTTTGTTGATGGTCGCAAGCGGCTATGATATACTCAGGTCGATCAGCGAGAGGGAGTCGGCTGGATTACAAGTCCTGTCGATTCAGTGACTTAGGAAATTCAACATGCGTCGGTCTTCGCTTGAGGGAGACCGAGAGTGTGAGGTACGAGGTCTGTATTCCGGCCTCGCGGAAAATTTCTTTTCAAAAGGTGAGTCCGATTATTCCATTTTGGTGCGCGGACATCGGAGGTTGAATTGATGCGAATTCGTATACAAAAATATGGCGACCGGAGCCGGGGTGGGTTTTCCCTGATTGAGATGATGGTGGTTTTCTCGATCATCGGAATTCTCGCGACCATCGGGACGATGAGTTATACGAGCTTCATCAACCGGGCAAGGCTGGGTTCGGCGACCGATATCACCGCTTCCACCCTTCGCCAGGCCCGGCAGCTTGCGATTGCCACCCGCATTTCGCATCGTGTTGTATTCAATGTGCCGCAGCAGGGTTCCTTGCAAGAGAAAATTCCTCTCCCCCAGGAGGTTTGGATTGAGAAGCTGGAGAATGGAAAATGGATTCCGGTGAGCGATCCGAAGCGACTTCCCAGCGGGGCCGCCATTACATCGTTCAACGGGCGCGAGCCGGGCAGCGGAACCAATTCAACGGTCTATTATGCCGAATTCAATTATCGGGGCCAGATGACAAAATGTTATTTCAGTTCGGATGCCACAGCAGAATCCATGAGCCTGTATATCCATCTGGCTCGTGTTGGGGACAATGTGGACCCGAAAAAGGAAGATCAGAGAACTCTGGCGAATTCCATTGAGGTTTTGCGTTTGACAGGACGTGTGCGTGTTTATGATTATGGATATGGGGTCCCGTTCCCCACAACGGAATATCGAGGATAAGGCCGATGTGGAAATCGGATGGAAAGAAGAAAGAAGTCGAATCAGGGACAGGAGTCTGAATGATGAAGAACCGTAATCCACGACAGACTCCGAGGAGCGATAGAGCGACCATGATAAGCAACAATCGCGACAAACAGACATTGAAACGAAGACAGCCGGAACGCAGGGGTGCGTTTACGCTCCTGGAGGTTGTCGTGGCGGCGGCCATTCTGGGCTTGGGGCTGCTGGCGATTGTGCGGGTGTTTCCCGTGGGATTGGCGGCGGCGCAGCGGGCCGAGGATTTTACCCGAGCATCCCTGCTGGCGAAAATGATTTACGAGGGGCTGAAAGCGGATGACACCGATTTTCCGGTGGTGACGGTGACCGGATACGACGCGGCGGGGAATGAGATACTTGTTTCCTGTCCCATCCCGATTCCGGGGAACGGGTTCGATGATGACGGGGATTGGCATTACAATTTCAACAATCCGCAGCGTCGGATGGCGGTCGATCTCAATGGAAACGGGAAACCGGATATCGACTTTGATGGGTTCGGTGAACCGGCATATTTGTTGGGCAACGGGGTAGATGACGATGGCGACGGGATTGTGGATGATACCGGTGATGGGGTGTTTCCGGTTAATTTCCTTCCGGCAGGAGCCAGGTCCCTGGGATATGCGTTGAACGTGGTGATGCTTCAGGACGGGAATTTCGGATACGATCCGGAGCCATATATCGACGAAGAAATCTGCAACGGAATTGATGATGATCGGGATGGATTGATTGATGAAGACTGTCGTCTGGGGTCGTGTTTTGTTCAGGGGAAAGGATTTCGCCCGATTCTTGCCGGAGATGGAAAAGACAACGATGGGGACGGCCAGGTGGATGAAGAAGTTTTCGATTATCAGGATCGGGCCACGGTCAACTCATCCGGCAAGGGAGGTATCGGGGACGGACTAATCGATGAGGATTGCAGTCTGGCGCGATTCCCGTGGTCCCCGGCTCGATTCGCTCCGCCGGACGATCAATTCGCCTGGCAGGTGTTCGTCGGGGTGGTTCCCGATGTGGACATTCCGAAGGTTCCTGAAGGCAGTACATTGGCGTTGCGAGCTCTCATGGGGGATTTGGGTGATGGCGTGGACAATGACGGAGACGGGAAGATTGATGAAGAGATCCGAAATGGGTTGGACGATGACGGGGATGGGTTGGTGGATGAAGATTGTATTGCCTCTCCGGTTCCCGGCGTGTTGCGCGTGGAGATAGTCATCAGCTGGGGTGGGGACGGAGAGGACAACGATGGCGACCAGGCATCGGTTCATCCGAAGCGGCTGGCGATTGTCCCCCGTGCGGGCCAGACCCCGCTTCGGTACGGCGCCGTTTCGTGGGGGATTGACGAAGAAGCACGCGACGGAGTGGACAACGATCTGGACGGTCGGATCGACGAAGATTGTTATGAATTCTCATATAAGCTGGTCGGATATCTCCCGATCAAGTCGAGTGATGAAAGTTCGCGTAACCGGATGGTTATGAGCTACATGGGACCGTAAAGAATCGGACCATGGAGAGACAAAAGAATCGAGGATCGATCATGAGAAGGCGCAGGATTATTCCAGAGAATCGAGCACGGGGTTTCACCCTGGTGGAACTCCTGGTCTCGATGGGAATCTTGGGCATTTTGGCGACCATCGCGGCCGCTACATTCCGAGTCACGTTGGATACTCGGGAAAAAGCGGTTTTGAAAATGGAGTTGGCGGAGAATGCCCGTACGACGCTGAATTTTCTCGCGGAAGAAATCCAGTCTGCGTATCTCACTCCGGAGAGTGTGGCTCCGGTGATTGCGGGACAGGAGAGCGCGCCGCGCCTCCGATTTGCCGGGATACATCGTGACCGCGCGGTGACCCGCAAGCCCGGCAGTATCACCTCCACGTCGCAATGGACCCCCGGTGCGGGAGAAGACGAGGATGGAGACGGGAAGATTGACGAAGAGTGGCTGGATGGGCTGGACAGCGATCATCGCAGCCCTTCCCAGAACATGCCGTGGTTCTATTCCCCGGATTGGGCGGACGGCCGGACGGATGAGGACATCGGGATGTTCCCCAGCGATTTGCTCCATTTCGTGACTGTGCAACAGGATTCTCCCGGCGGCCCGCTGATCCTGAACGAGGTTTCCTACGGGTTGAACAGTATCGGGACCCGGTTGCTCCGACGATCTCGGAAAGTGGAGACGGATGTGGACGCTCTCTATGTGGGACAGTTCCTGGTGAACCGCAACCAGCCGTCCGGCGAGCGATTCCTTCCGGCTCCGTTGGCCACACGAAGCGCGGATGGTCTTGTGCGGGTCAACGTGGGATATCAACCCCGGGTTGTCGGACTGATATGGGATATCTGGGATCGATATGCGGACGATGTGCTGAACGGGAGTTCGAATGATCGTCAGATCAGCGAGTTTGAGATTCTGGCTTACGATATTCGCGGATTGCGGTTCCGGTTTTGGTATTATGATTACAATCAGGATTCCTGGAGGGTTACGCGGGAATGGGATTCGGCCCGTGAGACGCTTTTGTTCGACAGGGTCGTGCGGGTATTCGATGGGAATATAACGGCACTTTCTGCGGACATGGCCACAAACGATCCCAGCCGATACACGGCGCCGGTCGCTAATGAACCCTTGGATGCTTTCCCGAGGGACCCCCTGGGACAAATCCTGGCAGATTTGCGGGGCACGATACAGAATCCGGGGGTCGGCCAGCTCCTTTCCAATCAGAAATACAGTGCGTTGGTGAACCAGATCAACGCCACAACGGACGGTCTGCCGAATGTGGTTGAAATCGAGATTTATGTGCAGGATCGAGATCACAGTCAGCCGCCGCAGAGGTTCAGTACACGGGTTTTCTTGCCCAACAACAACGTTCCCCCGGTACAGAAACCCGGCGGTGTGACATCGTAAGGGACCGAGAACAGGGCGTTTTTGCCGAACAGGACGAGGACGAAAATGAACAATTCCAGACGAGGTTGCCATCATTACCCGATCACGGAGAGCGCGGCTCGGTATAACCCCCCAAAAGCCGAGCAAGGGATCGCCTTGCTGACCGTGCTGGCGCTTCTGACTGTGTTCGGCCTGATTCTGCTTGGCTTCAGTTATTCTCTGCGTATGGAGGAACTCACGGTGTTGAGTTATACCGAGACCTCCAAGGTGACAGAGGCCGCCGAAGCGGGAATAGGGGGCAGTCTGTCCCTGGTGGATACGGAATTGGCGGCCTCGAACGGCAAGTACGTGTTGGGGAAAAGACAGCCTCGATATATCTCTCAGAATGATGCCTCGTTGAAGGTCGGCGTAGCCGGATTCCTGTCGAACGATACGAGTTTCGACGCGCGCAGCGCCCGGTACAATCCCTGGTCGACAGCGGTGCGACGCGGCACTTCTTTACCGATCGCGGCGCCGTTGGGAATCGATGAAGATCCCCCTGGAGATACGACAGGTCCGACCAATGCGCGGGGCATTATGACAGCGGATGGATTCCCCGGATTTGCAGGTGTTGACGACAACCTGGATGGAACTATTGACAATGGCGAGCCTTTCGATGATGACGAAGACGGACAGGTGGATGAGGACGGGTTAGATGTTCGTCGTGATGGGCACTTCTTCCCACAGGGAACGGGGTTCGATGCGGATGGCGATGCCCAGGGAGTTTTTGATGAATCCGGGAAGATCAACATCAATTATGCCGGGAACACCAGTGGAGACGGCAACAGCTACTCCTACGGCCAGGGAGCGACACCTTTTGAGCTCGATCTGGCGGTCTTCCTGCACGGGCGGATGATTCAGCAGGCGGATCAGATCGCCAAGCGAATTGTCAATTACCGGCAAGGGAACGTGAGCGGGGGAGGTTCCAGCTATGCCGCTCCCGGTAAGTCCGGGGATGATGATGGGGACAATAGCAAGGATATCCAGGAGGTTCGTCCTTTGCACGAAGTATTCGAGAATGTGAACCGGCAACCCGAATATGTCCTCCATGTTCTGGCAGGCAATGGGAAGGATGATGACGGTGACGGCTTGGTTGACGAAGAGGATGAACGATATATCGGGGCTTCGGATGAAGCCGACGGACAACCGAGACATCGCATTCCCCAGGCCGGGGAACTGAGCCAGAATGAAGTCTTGGCGTTCCGTCTGGGCGACCGGATCGATAACGATGGCGACGGCGTGATCGATGAACCGGATGAGGGAATCGACGAGCCGGATGAATTCACTCCAAACTCCCCGCGCGGAGATGATCACCCGTTTGCCACACTGGATGAAATCACGATGGTTTCGCAGGTGGGAACGGCCACGTTAATGAAAGTCGCGAACTTCGCCACCGTGTATTCCGAGGCGGATGAAATTTCTCAATCGCTGAGCGCTGAAGCAGTGGACTTCCTGAAACTGAATCCGAATTTGCTTTCGAATTGGACTACGGTGGACACGCAGGAGGTTGCATCGCAATTCCAATACGGGCCGAAACTGACTGTTCGCGATTTCTTTGCCATGCAGGTGGACAACGACGGGGATTGGCAAGCACTCGGAGAAGGTCCGGGAAACGGAATCGACGAACGCGGCGATGGACTGACGGACGACAAGATCGGTGATGGAATCAATCAAAAGGATGATGACGGTGACGGATTGATCGACGAACCCAGCGATGACTGGGATCGGAACGGGTATCCCAGCGCCGATTTCGACCGCTACGGGGAACCGGACGTCGGCGCTCCGTATTATATCGGGAACAGTATGGATGACGACCGGGACGGGCAGACGGACGAAGGCAAGAACTCAGAGGATCGGGAGGCTCACCGTCTGCGCGAGGTGGGGGATGACGGCCGTCCGCGCGAGGAAAGCAATCGGGGCGACCTGCTCGCCGGAATGGTCCAGGAGGGTAACGGTGTGGATGACGATGGCGACGGCGTGATCGACGACACCGGCGATTTCAACGGCGATTGGATGATCAGTTACGATCCGGAATGGCATCTGAATGAAGATCCGCCGGGAGATGCCAACGAGGATGGGTATCCCGGAATCGGAGTGTCTACTAAGGCTCCCGAAGGGACTGCGGCGGGAGATCTGGCAAAGGAGCGTCAGAGCACAAAACTGCGCACTCAGAATGCCAACGATCGACTGACCAGTTTTGCAGACGATGACGGCGATGGATATGCCGATTTCCGTGATCCCCAAGTGATCGCGGCGATGTACCGCGCGGATGGGGATCTGGTGGACAATGACGGAGACGGCGAGGTCGACGAACTCGGCGAGCGATATGTCGCCGCGTGGGATGATGATGAAGACGGGCGGATGGATGAAGACCCGCCGGAGTTTCAGTTTATTCTGAATATGGCGGATTATATTGACCAGCCATTTCCGATGCCGGTTTCGGGCGACCCGGACGTGCAGGCGGTGCTGGGCTTGCAGCCGGAAGATTTGGTTCTGGTGGATCCTCCCACGGTTTTCACCTTCGAGAGGGGAATTACCTCAACTCGCCAGCGTGCTTTTGAATTCAATCCTCAGCTTCTTTCCGGACCGAATCGTCAACAGAAGGCGTTGCTGGAGAACGAAATGGAATTGCTCCTCCCCAATCCGCCGGAGGTTACAAATCCGGTGACCTATCGCGGTGTGGAAGGGGTTCGGATCAATGAGGCACTGGTCAAACCGATGATCCGTCTGGAAGCGGAACAGACGCTGACTTCATTGCAGGACAACGGGCAAGGCGGCTATGTCTGGACTACCAACGGCCCGAATGGCCGGTTCATTGTGGGCAGCGGTTCGGATGATGACGGTGTTTATGGGTCCGTCGGCGGGACAAATATCGAGGATACCAATTGGAGCAATTCGATCCTTGTCCGCCCCCGTGGATTTCAGAACACAGTATTGCCGTATTCCTCCCTGACAGCTGCCGGACTGTATGATTCCATGGCGCCGAGTATTGTGTTTGCCGTTACCAATACGCAGGTGGTGACAACCCAAGGCGGGGAAGGATCGCAAGGTGGCGGAACCGGTGGAGGCGGAGTCGGTTCAGAGGCCGAAATGGCCACCTGGATCTTTGAGAATGTTCCACCCGGTGTGTATGAGCCGGTTCTGTACCTGGATCCGATGGATTCTCTTCGGGGGGAAGTGGAGTATTTCATCAATGGCTCGCAGCGGGTTTTAATGCGGTCGGATTTCTTCTATCAGGATCCGGATAACCAGGAAGCGGTCGATGGACTCATGCCCATCCTGCCTTTGGAATACGGCGGAAAGGCGGGTTTTGCCTTAAACGGGTATCTGCATTACACGCCCAAGATGCCTCCGGCTTATGTCCGATATCTCAACGCGAATGTGATTCCGGGCATTCGTGGATTGGGCAATGATTTTTAC
>JAKPRU010000823.1 GCA_029557025.1 Candidatus Omnitrophota bacterium
GTATCCCTTGAAGAACGGCGTGTGCCGCCCGCCCTCCTCCTTCGTCAGGATGTATACCTCCGCCTTGAACTTCGTGTGCGGCGTGATGCTCCCGGGCTTCGCCACCACCTGCCCGCGCTCCACGTCCGACTTCTCCGTCCCCCGCAACAACAACCCCACATTGTCCCCCGCTACCCCCTCATCCAATGTCTTCCGAAACATCTCCACACCCGTCACCACCGTCGGGATCGCCGTGTCACTCAATCCCACAATCTCCACCTTGTCCCCTGTGTGCACTACCCCCCGCTCGATTCGACCCGTCGCCACCGTCCCCCGACCCGTAATACTGAACACATCCTCCACCGCCATCAAAAACGGCTTGTCCACATCCCGCTGCGGCACCGGCACATACTCATCCACCGCCTTCATCAACTCAAATATGCACGCCGTCGCCTCCGGGTCCTGCGGATTCTCCATCGCCTTCAGCGCCGATCCCTTCACCACCGGGATCTCCTCCCCCGGAAACTCATACTTCGACAACAACTCCCGCACCTCCAACTCCACCAACTCCAGCAACTCCGGATCATCCACCATGTCCACCTTGTTCAAAAATACCACAATGTACGGCACTCCCACCTGACGCGCCAGCAAAATATGCTCCCGTGTCTGCGGCATCGGTCCGTCCGCCGCCGACACCACCAGGATCGCTCCGTCCATCTGCGCCGCTCCCGTAATCATGTTCTTCACATAGTCCGCGTGCCCCGGACAGTCCACGTGCGCATAATGCCGATTCTCCGTCTCATACTCCACGTGCGCCGTCGCAATCGTGATCCCCCGCTCCCGCTCCTCCGGCGCGTTATCAATACTGTCGAACGAACGCACCTCCGCTAACCCCTTCAGGTTCAACACCATCGTGATCGCCGCCGTCAATGTCGTCTTCCCGTGGTCCACGTGCCCGATCGTCCCGATATTCACATGCGGTTTCGTTCGTTCAAATTTCTTCTTCGCCATCGTCCTCTTCCTTTGATTTTTATTGGAATGAGAATGACAGCCCGGTGAACATTCCTCCGGGCCGCTTGTATGTACCGTTACTGCAAAGCCCACGACCGGGATCGAACCGGTGACCTCGTCCTTACCAAGGACGCGCTCTACCTACTGAGCTACATGGGCAGATTCCGGGAGGAGTCTGATCCATAAAGACGGGTCTCCTCCCGAATCCATGCCTTCATGTTAGAGTCAGAATTGATACCATGCGAGGGTTCTCCAGTCAAGCAGAGAGCCGTTTCGTCTCATCAACAGGAGAGTACAGATTCTCGTCATGGGACTTCTCGGAAACAGGTCATGGCAGTCGATTCTCCGTAACGGTGCGCCGTATTTACTCTGTTTCCTGTTTCTGGTTCTGCTGACCTGGCGTATTGTTTTCCTGGCGAATCAGCCGATGTTCGGCGATATTGCCTGTCAGTTTCTTCCATGGAAAGCCTACGCCCGTGAGAAGCTGTTCACCGGGCGGGTTCCACTGTGGAATCCCCATACGTACGGCGGCGCGCCGTTTCTTGCCAACCTGCAATCCGCGGTTTTTTATCCCCTGGATTTGATTCTATTCGCTTTTCCGCTGGAGTATTTCTTTGGTCTTTCGCTGCTGCTTCATTTGTCGATCAACCTGTGGTTGACGATACGTCTTGGGCGGGCTTGCGGACTCTCCCTGTGGGCCGCCTCTCTTGCGGCGCTTGTTTATGCGTTGAACGGCTTCGTCATGATTCACATTATGGCGGGCAATCACCTGACCTACATTGCGATATCCTGGACACCGGCGCTGTTTCTTGCGGCGATCCGTGCGGTTCGCGCGTCCGCGCTTCGATGGCAGTATTGCGCCTGTTTTGCCTTCCTGATGTCCATGCAGATTCTGTGCGGGCATCCGCAAATGGCTTTTTATGCGTTCTTTTTCACGGCGGTTTTTCTTGCGGGATACGGCGGACCGACCGGACAAGACCGGCTGGTTCGCGGTGTGGCGGCATTCGTTATCGGGGGTGTGATTGCCGGGATCCTCTGCGCCTTTCAGATATTTCCCACGCTTGAGTATATCCCGCTTTCCGGTCGCAGGTCTGCCCTGTCGTTCGAGCAGGCAACGGAGTTCTCCTTTTCCTGGCATCGGATGATCAGCCTGTTTGCCGGTGAGTTTTTCGGTTCGCACGCTTGGGGGAATCACTGGGATCGGTTCTATTACTGGTCATCGGCTTACGGGGGAGCGGTGACGCCTTTTCTGGCGATTCTGGGTGTGTGGAGTTGGCGCTCCAAGCGGTCTCTCCAGCTTGGATTGTTGCTTACGGCGATGCTTGCGCTGTTTCTGGCCTGCGGTCGTGACAATCCTTTTTATCACGTGGTTTTGGCATTGCCTGGATTCAAGTATTTCCGCGCGCCGGCAAAGTTTCTGCCGTGGATGATTCTTCCGATGGCGCTTTTTGCGGGACGGGGTTTGGACTGGCTGGTTTGTCATCTGCGATCCCTGAAAAGCGCGAAGAAAGGCTTACGCAACCTTGCTGTGCCTGCGCTTACGGTTTTTGTCGGGGTGTTCGGACTGTCCCTGGTTGTGAGATTTCGTGAGTTTCAATCCGCTCAGAACATCTCCGTGGTTCGGATTGCCTCCCTGTTTGTCGCGGTCGGGTTTTTGTTTGTCGCCCTCTCGTGGTATGGGATGGGGCGGCAATTCCGGGTGTTTCGCGGTTCGGTTTTCGCGGTCGGGATGCTAATCCTGGTCGGCGCGGATTTGTGGTTATACGGATACAAATACGTGGATGGGTGCCTGGTTCCGTCGTATCGTGTGCGGGTTTGGCTGACTCCGCCGCCCGAAGCGCAGTTGTTGCAGAGCCTGGAGCGGCAATCGGGTCCTTTTCGAGTGGCGATGGTGGGGAACGTCCCGTTTCCGAATATGACGATCCCGTGGAATCTTATGGGACTGGGCGGATACGATCCCATGAGCCTGCGATTTACTATGGATCTGTTGGGTGCAAGCGAAGGCTGGGAACCGGATCGGTTTGTGGATTCAGTGGAACTGAAACGAGCCGAGAGTCCGGTTTACGACCTTTTTGATGTTCGGTATCTCCTCTGCTCAAAAGACGCGAGTGAACTTTCCTTTAAGAAACTGTTCGACGGGCCGTATTTTCGTGTGTATGAGCGGGAACGCTCCCCCCGTGCGGTGCGATGGGTGGGATTAGAGCAAGTAGATTACCGTCCGGACACTGTCTCCCTCAGACCACAGGAGGACCTTCTGCGGCTCACTTGGGATCGCCCGGAAATCAATTGTAATCCTATAGAAATCAGTAACTTAGAAACAGATGATGTGGCAGGATCGGCGGATGTCCTGTCCTGGAAAGCACAAGAGATCCGGCTGCGATATAAGTCAACTCGGGAGGGCTGGCTGGTTCTTTCGCTGCCGTGGTATCCGGGCTGGACAGCATACATAGACGGGGAACGGGGAGAGTCCTCTGTGAGGGCAATGCATGCTTTGTCGGCGTTTCGTGTTCCAGCTGGGGAACATCAAGTTACTGTACGATTTCTGTCCGGTTCGTGGAGAATCGGGTGTATGGTCACCGCTGTGGGCCTGATCGGGGTGGTTGTCTGGTGTGTTTGGGCCTTGAAACGACAGAAGGGTAGGGAGCATGTGGATAAGTTTAATGAACTCAACCCGCCTTGTATTCCCCCCGATCTTCGGGGGGAAGGATAAGAGGGTTGATTCCTCTCCGGAGGATTGGGGGAGGTCAGGTGGGGGTTGACAAGTTCAGCAGGTTCAACTCCCTGTGTGTCTCTCCTGATCCTTGGGCGAAATGATTTCCTGTAAAGCGCAGCGAGGATACGAGATAAAAGTGGTTGTGGAATGGATGTAAAGCTAGGCTTGCCAAACGGTTAGGTATATAATACAAGAAAGAGGTTTTGAATAACAAGGATTGCCCCGCATTGGCTTATTTGTTGGTATCATCAGCAATTTCAACGGCTTATGTATGAGTTGAGGGTCTTTGACCGGAAGTGGAATCGAACCGATTCTCGACGGACGCGGTTTTTGTATAAAATACATGTTACCGGAGGCAGGAGGCATTCGTTTACAGCCTGTGCGGAGGTGTAATCATGTGAAAGGAGTAGAGCCGAAATAGGTCGGCTGCGCAGCAGAATCGTGAGCAGACAATCAGCAAGTATGACAGCGACTGCCGGATCGAACCTATGGGCGAGCACGCAGACCATGGAGCGAGCTTTGGAGAAAAGCGCCGAGGAGAGCGGCGGCAGGCTTGCATCCATGCCGCTGACGTTGCGGAACTTGCAGGGGCTTTCCGATGAAGAATTGATGATGGCCTGTCGGGTGGGAAGACAGGAGGCGCTTGAAGAACTCTATAAGCGCCATTACAGGCCCGTTTTTTCGTTTATCCTGCGTATTGTGCAGGATCGGCAATTGGCGGAAGACTTGGTGCAGGAAACGTTTATGCGGGTGTATGGCAGCCGGGAACGCTGGGAGCCGAAATCGAAGTTTACGTCCTGGATGTACCGGATTGCCCGTAACCTCTGCATTGACGAAAAGCGTCGATATTGGAATCGACTGGTGCAACGGGACACCGATGCGCCCACCAATTCATCGGGGGATACCATGTCGGTGATTGACGCGACGATGGAGAAAGGGCCGGATGCGCGTCAGGAATATGCGGAGAGAGTGCATCAAGACATCATTATGCGCGCCATCAACTCTCTCTCGCCGGACCAGAGGGAAGTGATTATTTTGAATAAGTATCAAGGGTTGTCATATCTCGAGATTGCCGAGATATTGAACGTCACCCCGGAATCGATCAAACAACGCGCGTACCGGGCACATTTGAAACTGAGACAGATTCTCCGTCCATTGATGGAGGAATATCAATAACATGGACGAACATCCTTGCCGATTCGATCAAGATCTTCTGTCGAGGTACGTATCCTGCGACTGCGATGCCGAGGAGCGGATGCGTGTCGAGCGGCATGTGCGGATCTGCCGGGATTGTCGTCGGAACCTGTACGAGTTCGAACAGGCCTGGAGCCTTTTGGAGGAATGGGAGGTTGATGAAGCGGAGATTCCTTATCAGCCGGAGACCCTGCGTGCGGGTCTGGAAGAGCGGTTTGGGACAGCCCGGAAGTCCTCCAGATGGTGGGATGTGATATCGTTCAGTTGGGGTTGGGGTGTTTTGCGGCCCATTCCAGTGGCCGCTGTGGTTGGGGTTTTGGCAGCCATTCTGGCCTGGTGGGACATGGATACGCTCACGGCTCCTTCGATGATGCAACCGCTTGAGACTCTTGCCGTTTTGAAACCGACACCGGCGCTCGAACCGACTCCGGCGTTGGAACCGACACAGGGATCGGCGGTAAGGGTAAAAGAAGAAGTGGATATTGCAAAAGAACTTGAGCAAATCAACCAGAGCGCCGAAAGAATCCGTACACTCCAGAATTTCACCGGGATCAGAACGAAAGGGAACTACGAGGACTTCCGTTCTCAGCTGAATAATCCTTCTCTGCCACTCCCCGTTTTCCGCCCGCAGACGGATATCGCGATGGTTTCCCTATCGGGTCGACTGTGATTTTTCGATTGACGACGCATAAGACCTGGATTCCGGCTTTCGCCGGAATGACGGATAGAGGCCGGGATGACGTTGAGGGGGATTCGGGTTTATGAGGGAATAACAGTTATCGGATAGTCCGCAGATCCATGGAGAGGACCTGGCTGATGATTCGTGTGTTGATCGCAGCGACAGTGATTTTTACTCTCACCCAAACGGGACAGACCCAGGGTGCGCCGGTGGATTATTCTCAGGTGTATCAGGACGTGCGAGGGGGGGCTGTGCGAATCACGGCCAAACTGGTTCCGGGCGCGGACGAACAGAAACTGGGGCAGGATACGGCCGAACTGGTCCAGTTCCTCAAGAGTTTCAGTGACTCCCTCTCCCAGCAACAGTTTCAGCCGATTCGTGTGATTGACTTCTGGCAGAGCTGGTATGAGCGGTTTAACGCGGTTCACAATAGTTTCCTTGAAATGGTGGGGCGGCGGGGACAGGAGGGCAATCCGGTTTACAACAGTATCGGTATTGTAGTGGATCGAGACGGATTGATTGTCTCCAGTAACGCCTCCATTCTCTGCTCAACCAGTGTGATGGGCCTGGAGGTCTACGACGCGAATCAGACCGTGTATGATGCGACGGTGACAGCGGTGGATACAATCACGAATATCGCGCTGGTCAAAGCGTTCGGGGCGCGGTTTGATCGGGTGATCTCCATTACACCGGCAGTGGAGTTGCCACCTGCCGGCACGCCGATTTTCTCTATTCAACATTGTTACACTCCCAAACAAATGACCCCGGTCCCGGGGACCATCGGGAACAGCGGATTCAATGGGTACGGATATCAACTGAATGTGTTGCGGGCCTATCACGAGGAGTATTTCCAGGCCCTCATGTCGGTTTATCATGACAGCGAGGGAGCGCCGATTTTCGATTTACAGGGGAATCTGCTGGGTCTTCTGGCGCTGGACTATCGCCTGGCCCCGTATCCCGGTGTCGCGTTCGCCGTTCCCGACTGGATGGTTGCCGATGTGGCCACGGACCTGATTTTGTATGGGAAACGGGAGCGGGGCGGTTTGGGGTTGGAGTTTGACTGGCAGACTCTGAAGGTCACCGGTGTGGAGAAAGGCGGGGCCGCGGAACGGGCCGGAATTGAGGTCGGCGATATTATCGAATCATTCAATGGGGTTCCGATCAACAGCGGCATTCATTTGTTTTACCAAGTGCTTAAGACTCGGCCGAACCAGCATGTTCAAATTCGTGTGCGTCGGCAACAGGAAGCCCGTCAGATCGTCATCAGCATGGATAATACGGTTTCAAACTCCGGGATTTGATACAAGTCGCCACAGGTGACGGGTTACTCCCGGTTCGGCCTTTTTCCCCGGTTGGGGGATGAATTCAGAATGAGTTAATCCGGCAGGGCGGGGATTCGCGTCCAGCACTTGTGCATCCAGTTTTTCGCTTGTCGATAGTTCCAATTTCAAGTCCACTCCCACAAGAGCCAAGTCCGGGAAGGCTTTGGCGGCGGACTCGGCAATTCCGCAGATTCGAGTCAGCCTATCCGCATCCCACTCGATCTTGCGACCTTCGGGACCATACAGACTCTCCATCGCTCCCCGGCTGAATTTCCGGATTGTCCCGCCCCGTGATGCGGAAGACACCATGGATTGCTCATCGCCCGCGACCTGCAAGTAGCCGCTCTCTGCGCGGTGTCGTTGACCGTCGAAACTGACATTGAGCCGCAAATCGCAAACATGTCCCGTCATATCTCCAGCCGCATGAAAACGGACATTGCCCACCCATTCACGCACAATGGCGTCATCTTCTGTGAGAATCTGCCGAACCATGGAGATCGCATCCGAATCCCGCTCGGGTTCAAGAATCAGGCTATTTACGCTACGACCCTCGGTTCCCGAATCAGGTTGCACGGCGCACAGGAGAGAGTGTTTCCGAGAGTTTTCTCGGAACTCTCTTAAAATGGATTGAACCATTGCCGGTGAACTCTGTGCCGGGATGAGGACTGTTCTGGGAGTGGGAACAGCGGCGTGTTTCCACAGATCGTAACAGGCGATCTTACTGTCGGCGGTTTCGGCTGCGTGGCGATAGGGATTGAGTTGGAGAATCCCGCGCCGGGTGGCTGCCTCGGATACCTCGCGATGGGCGGTGGGAGAGGCGCACAGAACAAGAATTGCGCAGACCGACAGCGGCGGATCGCAGTCGGTCTCGATGAGCGCGTACCCGGCGGGATCGTAGAATGCGGCGCGTGTGGGTCTGCACTGCTCATCCAGCCAGGCGATATGGGATGCGCACACTTGCCATTGCGGTTCGCCGAATGTTTCCAGGTTGTAGACACAGGCATCCACAAACAGCGGGAAGCATTCATTCATTATGTTGGGGAATGCCTCGAAAACGACGAGGACAACGGGTTTCTCACTGACAACGCGGCGATACTTCGCAGCGGGAAGGATACTCGGACAGACCCGCAATTCCGGCGCGGAACGCTGCCCGAGCAACTGTTCCCAAACGAGGAAGGTCATTCGTCGGCGATATCTTTCCGAGTGGATTTGCTCCAGGTCTTCCGGTGAAAACTCGGCGGCATGATCCTGTTTCAGAATGCGCAACAGGTCTTCCAGGTCTTGGTCCCAGATATTCCGGATGAAGGAATTCAGTGTCTCGAAACCGGAGCCGGAGCCGGCATCGGCGATATCCGGGTGAATGTCGGGGATTTCCTGTTTTACGCAGCGCAACAGGGCATATTTGAGTACAAGGGAGAGGTCCGAATTGGACAGGGGATCGGACGGCTTTCTTCCGATGGATTCCGCTGTGTCGGTATAAGCCTCCAAAATAATGTTTCGCGGATTGTTCATGGTGTTGTACTGTCACGGGCAAGATGCCGGTGCCACCCGAATCATCTCACTGCAACCGTCCTCACTGCAACATGTGGGACGAGACGTGGGCAAGAAGAGGATAGGGTGGAGGGGGTGGACAGGCAAGGAGACCGGTTTTTTGAACGGGAGGATGCTACCCTGAATCATCGTGCGGAAGCGATAACCTTTTTTACAATTTGAGATTTGGAACAGTGAATATGCGCGAAATCGATGATCTCGATGCAGTTCAGCTGAATCCGGGCGACAATGTCTCGGTTGCACTGGGGGTGTTTGACGGCGTCCATCGCGCCCACCAGGCGCTGGTCTCGGAGTGTGTGCGCTCGGCGCGGGAAATCGGCGGTACGGCGGCGGTCTTCACCTTTCAAAATCATCCCGCGGAAGTGCTTTTTCCGAATGAGAATCTGTCCCTCTTGACACCGCACTCGGTCAAACGGGAGATATTGGCTTCTCTCGGTGTCGATCTGATTATTGCGCCTCAATTCGATCTTGCCCTGGCAGAAATCTCCCCACGGGAGTTTGTGGAATCCATCCTGGGGGAACGTCTTGCGGCACGCCATGTGTATGCCGGATTCAATTTCCGATTCGGAAAAGGGGGACGGGGGGATGCGGCGATGCTGCAATCCTATCAAGGCCGTCTGTTTGAGCGGGTTCATATTGTCCCCATGATGAAATACGATGGTCTTCCGCTGAGCAGCACAAGGATTCGTGAGGCGGTGCAGGCGGGCAACCTGGACGCTGTGGAAGCCATGCTGGGGCGGCGGTATCGCCTTGCGGGATTGGTGGTTGCCGGGGATTCTCGCGGACGCCTTCTTGGATTTCCGACAGCCAATCTGGACATTGGGAAACAAACCTTGCCCCGTGAGGGAATCTACGGCGCTCGTGTTTTCTTTGATGCCGCTTCCTCGGAAGGATTTGACAGCCTTCTGTATATCGGCTCGGCTCCTTCATTTCGTGCAGGGAACGAACAACGACCGGTTCGGATTGAGGTTTTCCTGATGGATTGGGAGGGGGATTTGTACAATCGAGAGTTGTTTGTAGAGATTCTCTGTTCCATCCGCGAGGACCGCGTTTTCAATGACCCTTGCGACCTGGTTCGACAAATTGAGAAGGATCGGGAGTTCTTTCTGGCCTGGCTGGAGAAAAACCGGGTTTGACGCAAAAACTCAGGAAAGGCCGGCTGCTCGATGAAGCGCGCTATCTCCCAAAGAAATTTTCGGGGTGTGATTTGATGCTGTGGCGCAGTTTCCATCGTGACAAGGTATGCAATCTTGCCTCAACCCCATCGTCAGGGTAGTTTCTACCCAGGGAAAAAATGGAATGATTTGTCGACCGCGATTTCTGCTGTTGGCTGACTTTGAAATCCCATCCAGGAGTTGGATTTGACCATGGATCGTATCTGTCTGCCTGTATACTGCGTGGATCGAACCGCGCCGAAAACACGTGTTCCTGTGGCGCGACGCAACACGGGTGTGGAAATTGCCACAGACCGCATGAAAATGTCCGACAAAATCACCTCGTTCCAGTTGCCGGAGTCCCGCAAGGACCCGGACGGAGTGCGAGCGGCCAAAGCCGTGCTGAATGCCGCCGCTCAAGGCATTCTGGCGCGCACCATGGGACCGAGAGTGAATCGGATTCTCAAGGGGATCCGAAGCGCCTCTGTTCGAATCCGCTGGTGTGAAGGCCACGATGTTCTTGCCGATGTGGTGAAAGAGGAGGACTCTCTCCGAATCGCAGCGGACGTGTTTGCGGAGTTGGGGGTATCCGTTTCGGAAGAGGATGAATCGCTCGCAGGAGATTCGCAGGCGGTTTTAGGTGCGGAGCTGCTTGGTTCCGTTGTGCTGCTGTTCGGTCTTTCGGTTCTTTCCGGCGATTCCCAGCGGGATGCGATTCATACCGTTCTGGATTTCTGGTTTCTGCTGGACCAGGAACGTCGCGATGCGCTGCGGCGAATCCTGCGATCCGCCGAATCCGTGGACCGTGGTCACGTTTTTCAGATCTTCTTGCAAAACGCTTTGAACGCGGAACTGGCGGGGCAAATGGAAGGTGTCCGCATCGAACGATATGCGCATCTGGGCGCAAAGGAATTGCGCGACTTGGGCAACAATTTATTGGAATTGACCCGGTCCATTCCCGAATCCACCGTTTCTATTCCCAAGAAGTCTTTTCAAAGGGCTATCAGTCTTTTGAACCGGACAGGCGAGCAGGGCCGGGAGACCGCCGAATCTCTCGAAGGTCTGGGACCGGATCATCCGCAGGAATTTCTGCACGCTTGCGAGCGTGTGATGCGCGAGCTGGAGGGGACACTGAAATGGCGCGATTTGTGGGTGACCTGGCTGATCGGCCAGTCGCGGATTGACTTGCCTTATGACCATGAGCGGGTTCTGGCGATTCTCGATCAGCCCGGTGAGGACGTCGATTTGCAGCGGGCAATGGTCAATGAGGCGGTGGTCGGCACGTATGACCCACGGGTGGAGGGGCTGAATATCCGTCGCATTGCGGACTGGGCGCTGGAGAATCATGTGCGGCTGGTGGGCGGGCGTCTATCACGCGCATTCGGCAACCAGGCGCACCTTCTTTCGGTCAGTAAACTTGTGACCGGCAAAGAGGCGCTATTGGAAACGGCGCAGGAATTGTACCTGCATTGCCGGATCATCCGCGACTTGGAGACCTTTGCCACCCGACTGGTCAGCCTGATGGGCCGCCCCGGCGAGATTTCATATTCCGCGGCGGTGGGGGCCATCGACCAGCTGGAAGAGGCGTTGATTAAGTATCAATCCTCCGAGCTCAAGGCCATTATGCGGGAACGGGAGGAGGCCTCCCGCCGACTACTGACCGGTGGCGTGGAAGAGCGTACGGAGCGAGACCGCAGAAACCTGTTTGTGGATGTGAGCCGGATTTTTAATCTGATCGGCGAACTTCGCGGGCGACTGGCGCAAGCGCCCGCGCGGGATGCGGCGTATGTCATCCTTTTGCAGCGCACACACCCCGCCGAAACAATCAACCTGGCGAATGCGAACGCATTTCGCGAAGTCCATCCCGGAAAAGAAGAAGATTTAAAAGATCTCCCCCGTCGTGGCGGGCACAACACTTACGCCACGCCGGGTCCCGGCAAGATCCTTCTACCGAACGGGGATGTGGAAGATTCCCATTGGATTATCAAAGTACAGGATTGGGTGGAAGCCATCCCGCTGTTTATTCACGAGCGGGTGATTCGCAAGACCGTGGAGGTCGGCGGGGAAGAGCGGGTCGTAGAGGTGATCGAAACGGAAGTGGACCAGGAGGCGATGGAAGCCTTCTTCCGACTTCATGCGGAGTTCTGGGCGCGCAATATCGAGGAGGTAATGGATTCCGAGCATATTGCCGTCGCCCGTCAACTCTTACTGGAAAAGGAACCTCCTTTACTGGCCAGAGCGGAACGGCGGCTTGCCGAATATCCTTCCCTGGGCCGGGCGGAAGCGATTCGGACGGTTCTGAAATCCGCGAAGGATCTGAACGGCTATATCGGGCCGGTGGCGGCAGTGGTGGCCGATTCCGCGCGGAAGGCTATTTTAGATATTAACCGAACGGTCGAGAAATCAGGGCGCCTTCGCCGTGATGTACTCGTCCCTGTGTTGGTGGAAACAGGAGGAAAATCCTCCGGCATCGGTGCGGCTTATACCTCCGCGAAGGATGCGGAATCCCTGTACAAACGCTGCAAGACCCTGGTCGGTAAAGACCCCGATCTGCAGCGGGAAGCGGATCGGCTCGGGGCACGGGGGATGGAACGGCTTCGGCCGGTGCCCTCGCTCCACATTTTGACTACCGAATCCGCCGGAATGACCGAGGGATATGTGCAATCCTGGATTGAGGAGGAAATGGCGCTGTACAACGCCATCAAGGGCGAGGGTTTGGAACAGGAAGTCCGGAATCGGCTTAGCCGGTATCGCAATCAGATTACGCGGATCGGCAGGAAAGTCATTCATGAGTTTGCGATGGATGTCGTGATCGACGAGGTGATGGCGGATCAGCGTATCGACCGGGAACGCGCCACGGGGACTGTGGTGATGTCTTTTCTTCCGGTAGCCAATGAGGTCTCGAAATTAGCCGTGCTGCTGGAAGAGGACCCCGAAGGAAATCCGGACGCGGAGGTGATTGTCGATCCTCCGTCCGTGGAACGGGTGATGGAAGCGCATCGGATTGAGTTGGAAACAAGCTGTGTTCCCAAGGTAATCGAAAATAACGGGCAGCTGATCCTGGACCGTATCAATGCCTTCCTGAAAGAGAATCCCGGGATCGACTTGAACACCGCGCAGCGATCGGTAATCGACAGTGACCGGGACTATGCGGAGGAACTGGAAAACCTCGTTCGATTTGAGGCGCGACAGCGTGTGTTGAACGCGCTGCACGAGGCGAATCCGGCGCGCGGTATTCCCGGGAAGGTGGCGACGTATCTGCGACGGCATACGAGTCTCGGATTGTCGACGGCCCGCAAAGAGACACTAGCCGAACGGGATTTGCAGCATCTGGTACTGAATCCCAAGTACCATTACCAGGCTGTGGGGGGCAATAAGCGGTACAACCTGCTTTACACACCCAGCCGTGTGAACCTGGGCGAACGAGAGCGGGATTCGGTAGTGAAATGGCGGCAGTGGGTCGGCGGAGCGGATGCCACGGCGGCCCGCGCCGGATTTGAATTTTATAGCCTTGTCAATGAGGGCGGTGTGGAAGAACGTCCGGCCCTGGCTCATGCGGAGATACAGAAAACCTCCGAGAATGCGCTTTGCGTTACGCATTTCGCCGGGTCCAACGCGCTCGCGCTGTTGATTATGGCCGTCACAGAAGGCGATGAAGAGGATATGGCCGACCAGATGAACCTGCGCGAGGACCGCCTGGTGCTTCCCGCCGGGGAAGGCTATGGCGGCTACTGCGTGCCGAAAGACGGCCTGTTCCTGGCCTTTGTGCTTTCGTTAACGAATGAGGTAAAGCTGCGCCAGATCGGAATACCAGATCACCATCGGGCCGGTGTGATGGCGCTTGCCAAAAAGGCCCTGATACACAAGAACGACTTTGAATCCGAGTTGGATTGGCAGGTCTGGGCGGCGGAAAAACTGTTGTCGGTTGATTCGCTGAAGGAGTTTTTCGAGGTACGCGACGGCCTCCTGGTGATGCAGATCACGAAGATCGCCAAGGCGATTGTGCGCCTGGGGCGACCGTGGCCGGAGGTTGCGGACGGGGCGACGTTGATAGCCAATCTCGCGGCGCGGTGGGGCGTGGAAAAGATGATTATCTGCGCCGAGCAGGTTAACCGGTTTATGGTGTTCTATAAGGCCTGGATGATTTACCAATGCATCCGGGAAGCGCGGGAGCATGAATCCCGTTGCCCGACCGAAGAGCACGCGCGCATTGCGCTGACTGCCGAATATAAGCCTGTTCAGGACGTCCGGTACTCGACGGGGCTTCGGCTATTTGAGATTTTCGCTCAAACCGGAGAGCATCTGACATTCAGCCTTGATGAGGAAGGACAGAATCTCGTTTACTTGATGGCGCACGGTTTTGATCCGGAGGACCACCATCCGGTTGCGCGTCGGTTGCGTGAACAACTGGCGGCATCTTTCGATCTGAAATTGACCGACCCCGCGACCGTGGAGAGGCTGAAGAAAGCTTTCCCGCGTCATCTACCCCCTGCCGATATTGTCATGACCTCGATTACCATGTCCTCTACCCAGGATGTGCTGCACTACACGGCGGACACAAAACTGGACGCGGTAGCGGAAGCGGTGAAGACAAAACTGGCCGATGTCGGCTTGAGCGAAGAACAGATTACGGCGAACGCGAAGGTATATGGCGGGAAACTCGCGGAGTGGGCCGGAATAAAGGACCTTCCCGAAGAGCAGCGGAATCGACTAATGGCCGATATCGCCGGCAACATTCACGCATTGGTACTCAAATACCGGGGACCGGGCCGGGACTACGAGAGAGATGTCCAGGGCATTGACGTGCTGAATACGGGTATCCCGTTCCGTGAACTATTGGACCTGATTGACGATGCGCCGAAGTTGGTAGCCCTGATGCTGAACGGGAACCCGAACAGTTCGCTGGCGATTGCGGACGGCGCCGCAGGCAAAAAACGTCGCGCCCTGACTTATCGCGACATTATGACGTTCTTTGCGGCCTGCGAGAAATTCGGACGGCGCGGGACTTATCGGGCCATCGGGCTGGGATCATCCAATGTGGAACGTCTACGCGATGAAATGCACCGGAAACGCGAACGCGCTTTGAATCTGTACCATCGAATTGAAGCCGTTGCAATCGCAAAAGACAACACGGTTCGAGACCGGGCGATTCAAGAGGCGAAGGACTTTTACAGCAGGCTGCTCCACCATATTCAGGAAGAGGATGAAGCCGGTAAAGCGCTTCGAGAAGAGGAACGCCTGAAGCGATACGGAACGTGGCGTGAAGGGGATGCGTTTATCAGCCAGGCGTCGGCCAAATTGTCTGCCGGGCTTCCGTTATCGCATCTGGATTTCGGGACCTGGATTGCAGGAATCGGCGGAATTTTTGTGGTGACCGGCGAGCCGGAAGCGCGGGTTTGTGAAATCCGAACGCTCTTTGAAAAGGGCATAGACGGGATTCGGCGACGGGAACGCCGACCGGCGATTGTATTCGACGGGCCGCGCTCTACGCCTCAAGAACCGTTCACACCGAGGGAAATGGACCTGCTGATGAAAGCGCTGGTTCGCTACAAATACGTTCCCGAAACGCAACAGTTCAAGCAGCAGCAGTTAGTCGAATCCTCCAGCAAGGCCGTAGAGGTAGCGGCGGCGGAAGCCCTGGAACGCCGTCGCGCGCTCCAGCAGCGTGCCATGCGCGCTCAGGCATTTTCCAATCGCGAGAAAGGATTTCAATCGGCATTCGATTCCGCACAGAAACAGCCGTTCGGTTCGTATTCCCAGAAGGCCCGTCAGGTAATGGATCGGATGGGGATCGATCTGGAGACTGCCCTGAGAGGGGAATCCGAAGACCGTTCGCTTGAATGGTTGTCTCACCTTAATCACGAGTTTGGAATGTTAATCGCCCATACCCGTAACGCCCTCGTGGCGCTGGCGGATGCCGTCGTTCCTGCGGAGAATCGTGTACTCCGAGAACGCATTTCGGAGGACCTCGGAGTGGTGTTCTCCGGCCGGGAAATCACCCTGGAAGACTGGAAGAAAATCGCAGGCGGATACGAAAACATCGGTGATTTGGCGCGTGTGGCGGAGGCCGCGGAAGGCGATAAGGGAAAATTAGCCATGATCGCCGAGGGCATCGAGTATTTCTATGTAACATTTGCGCTGGCCCAGACACTGGAATTTGTCTATCAGGCGTGCGGTGAATACGACCAGAGGGTATTCTGGAAAAATCTGACCGATTTCTTCGCGGAGACGGTGAACGATCACCGGTGCGAATACTGGCCCTGGGCGTATTCGCGCGGTTCGGGATTCCTTTGTCTTACGCCTGAAGAGCGGTACGAATTGGCGGTGAAACATCATCGCCGGCTGTATGAGTACATCCGTAACCTGTTGATCTATCGAACCGAATTAGCCGATTGCCCGGCCCACGAACGGGATCATTTACTTGGAGATTTCACGGGAACAAACGAATTGCCGGGCATTGGGGCCGATGCACCAACGGCGACAGAACGCCGGTGGCGCGCCTACAACCAACTGCGCGAAATCTGTTTCATGCGCAGCGATGGATTCCCGATCCCTGTTGTTTTTGAGAAATTCGATCCGGATATCATCGCCGCGGATGAGCGCGTGAACCTCGCGTTCCTGTTTCCGGTAGGGCGGACGCACGTGTCCCGTGCGTTACGGGAGGGGCCGACACTGAATCGCGATTTGCTCAAGGAGGGGAGGTCCGGCGCGAATGTTTTGATTACTCGATTCGGGCGATTTGTAACGAATCAGGGCACTAGAAAGCCGAGCCTTGTAGTCGACGGTGCGCATCTGTATGTCACCCGCGACGAATTTGCGGAGGCGCTTCGGCGCCATCGCGGGCTGTCCGATGAGGAAATTAAATCGGTACTCGAGGCGGAGGAGAAATCGGGGCGGCTTCAGTCGAAGGGGATTCGCCTCGCCGTTCGATTTACCCGTCCTGTAACGGTGGGATCGGTTATCCCGTATCACGGTCTCTCGATCTATGAATCCGGCGAACTGGAGGATGCCGGGTTTCCGGCGACCGTTCAGTCGCTGATTTTTTCAGATATTACTTACGACAAGTCTCTTTATCCGGAGATTTACGACCGAAAGAGCGGTGTGGATCTTCCACCGGAAATTGATTGGAAAAGGGCTTACAACGAAGGGCTTCCGGCGAAGGACATCCTCGCTCGAATTGAAGACGGGATTCCCGGTGGCGTGTATATCGGGCTGCGCAAGTTTGCGGAGGAACATCCGATTATATTGATTAAAGGCGCGGCGGAATCCGGCGCTCGGAATCTGAAAGTATTTGAAATGCAGGACGCTCATGGGCGAGTCGATGCGGAGACGGTCCGCCAGGCGGCCGAGTTTGTGTATGATGTCTCGCGGTCTCAGAATGTAGTCATTCAGGCGGCCGTATTGACCTCGCCGGAGTTCTGGGCGAGCGACGAGCTGATGCGTTCGTTTGTGGATCGACAGATCCTCGAATGGAACATGCCGGTAAATCGGGACACCTACCCGCGCTCGCAGATTTATTGCTCGCTGCGTATAATCGTTTGCTCCTCGGAACCGGAGGAGCCGTATCGGACTGCGTTTCCCATTATCCTGATGAGCCTTCAGGTGGCGACTAATGTCGGACGCGGCGGCACACTGGAACCGCTGCGGGATGAGCTGGTTCAGGAGCGGTTTCGCGGTCAGTTGCGCCCGAAACTCGAACAGCAAGCACCGAAGGTAATGGATGCCATGGCGCGTTTCTCCAAGAAGTACGCCAAAACATACCGGGAGGAGCGCGGACGGGAGGTCGGCGAGGATCTGCGTGGTGTCTCCTACGGGTGGCCGCCGTACCTGATGCTGGATTACCTGGCCACGCCGGTTTTCAAGCGAAGGGGACGGCTAGTAGATATCGAGCCGGAGTATGATGAAAACGGGAGGAGAATCGGTTCGAAGGTAATCTTGCAGGATGAACAGGGCCGGTTTGAGGGCGAGATAGTCGATTGGAAGTTTATTCACCTCGAGCCGAATGTCGGCGTCGGATTATGGGATCGTTATACCTTGCGCGAGGAAGAGAACGAGCGACGGAAGGCCAAACGTGAGGGTCGTGAGATCAACTGGGAAGTCATTGGGGGCAGTGACCGGATTGTACTGCGCAGTTTTGCAATTGCCGGTGAGGAGTATCTGAAGGCGAATCTCCGGCAGGCTTAATCTCGCTCTGTCCCTCTGAGAGAGCCTGATTTTTTCCCTCGCTCTCTTCGACTTTCTCCCTATAGGAGAGAGTTGGGGGGAGAGTTTATTCCGGGTGGCACCGGCATCCTGCCGGTGGAGTCCCGTCGGTCTCATCCGAATTATTTCATTTTGTGAAACCAGCCCCCCGTGGTCCTCTCCCCGCATTTATGCAACCATAGTTCCATCCATTTATCCTGCAAAGAGAGAACAGGAACATGACCGAACACACCCAGATATCCCGTCGCGATCTCCTTGGAACCTCATTGGCAGGCGGATTTGCCCTGGCTCTGGGGCGCATGGCCTCCGCTCGTTCCTCGGAAGCGGCCGCGAACCGCCCGAATATCGTTTTCATTATGACAGACGACCAGGGGCAATGGGCGCTCGGCTGCTATGGCAACCCGGAAATCAAAACGCCCAATATCGACCGTCTTGCCGCCGGGGGGGTGCGATTCTCCCACGCCTGCGCTACAACCCCCGTCTGCTCGCCCAGCCGGGCGACATTTATGACGGGGCTGATTCCCTCGCAGCACGGCATTCACGACTGGATCAAAAATGAAAATGTCGGTCCCCGCGCACGATGTCTAGTTGATCGATTCACTCTCCTGACCGAGGTCCTGGCGCAGAACGGCTACCGTTGCGGCCTGTCCGGTAAATGGCATCTTGGCGACAGCCTTCACCCGCACAAGAGTTTCGACTACTGGTTCGCGATTCCCGGCGGCTCCAGTCCTTACAACGATCCGGAGATGATTTGGCAGGGCAAGACGGAAAAGGTTCCAGGTTACATTACCGACCATATTACCAACCACGCAACGGATTTCATTGAACAATCCGGTGAGAAACCGTTCTTCCTCAGCGTGCAATACAACGCGCCGCACAGCCCCTGGGATGGCGCGGTTCACCCGGAACCATTCGGAAGCCTGTATCGAGATTGCCCGTTTGATTCCATCCCCAGGGAACCCGTGCATCCATGGGCCTCGGCAAACATCAATCAAATCGGCGATACCAAAACTTTGGAGAAGTATTTCGCCTCGATTTCTGCCGTCGATGCCGGTGTGGGTCGAATCATGGAGACGCTCGCGAAGAAAGGAATCGACAAGAACACGATAGTAATTTATGCCAGCGACCAGGGATTCCAATGCGGGCATAACGGATTGTGGGGGAAGGGAAATGCCTCAAATCCGCGCAATATGTATGAGGAATCCATGCTGATTCCGCTGATTTTCCGTTGCCCGGGAATGTTGCCGGCCGGGGCAGTACAGGACCGGTTGGTCAGCGCGTACGATTTCATGCCGACGATTCTGGACTTGGCAGGATTGTCTATGCCGCAGGGACCGCGTTATGCCGGACACAGTTATGCACCGTTACTGAAAGGCGAGAACGCCGAATGGGACGATGTCATCTACGGCGAATACGGGCGAACGCGCATGATCCGCACGGCGGAATGGAAATATGTACATCGCGCCGACGGCGGCCCGCATGAATTGTACAACATGATTCTCGATCCGCGTGAGGACCGTAATGTCGCCGAAGACCCGTTCCACAAAACCATTCGGATCGAACTGCGGGATAAGATCGACAAGTGGTTCGATCAGCACTCGGAAGGCGATGCAAACCCGGTAGGACAGGAGTATCACAGACCGGAATAAAGAGACCGGTTCTTTTGTAAAATCATCCGGTGACCAGGCAACGCCGGAAACGGTCGGGATGGGGTGAACCGTATGGGGAGCGAATAGGAAGGCTATTGGGCTTCCTGTGCCGCCGCCTGGCCCGCTTACCTGCATTTACGTCGCACACCATATTTCCGGCCACTTTTGACAATCCTATTTCCCATGCTTATAGTAATGTTTTTAGTGTTTCATTCCTTTTTGAACCTGAGAGAATTCATGTCCAATCCAATTCGAATTCAAATTGTAGGAGCGACAGGATACGCAGGGGGAGATCTTCTGCGGATTCTCCTGCAACACCCGAACGCAGAGATTGTTTCCCTGACAGCCGCGGATGTCGACAAACCGACCGATGTCGGAGCCGTCTGGACCGAATTGCGTGGGCTTTGCCCTGTCCAAATCCAACCCGCCGGTGGGCCGATCCCCGATGGAATTGACATTGCGTTCCTGGCGACCCCGGACAAGGTGGCTATGAAACTAGCCCCGGCCTATTTGGAAAAGGGTATTCAAGTCATTGATTTCGCCGGAGATTACCGCTTCAAAGACCCGGCGCTTCATGACGAATGGTACGGGGGCAGGCATAGCTCTCCGGAATGGTGTGCAAAAGCGGTATACGGTTTGCCGGAACTGTTTCGCGCCGAGATCCCACGGGCACAGCTGGTGGCGAATCCGGGCTGCTACTCAACGACAGTGATTCTCGGCCTGTATCCGGCTGTGAAAGCCGGGGCAATCGAGCGGGACGGGCTGATCGCCTCCTGCGCATCCGGCGTAACCGGCGCGGGG
>JAKPRU010000838.1 GCA_029557025.1 Candidatus Omnitrophota bacterium
GGTCGAGCCGATCGACCCGTTGTTTTACGGGAGCGCAGCGGTCGGCCCCTTTGCGCAAAACCGTTACTCGGAATCGTTTGTCAATCCCGTCCTGCCGGAGTACTATAACGGGCCGCGCGAAAGCGCTGATCCGGCAACAGACGATCCCGAGGATTTCGAGGCGGTTCAAGTGGAACTCGGAGAAAGCACCGAGGTGGAAATTATTGCGAACGAAGGACCGGCGGGAGTACACGGATGGGCTATTCACCAACCCTGAATGGGGCGGATGCCGGCTGTTCGGCAGGAAGAAAGCAAACCGCCGGGAGGCTGTAATATGGAAATCAATGTGACAAACCGGGGCGGAGAAATCACGCCCGACTTGCAGAAACACCTGGATAAGAAGCTGAGAAAACTGGAGAGAATCTCCGGTGGGATATCAGATATTCACGTGGTGATTGTACACGAGCGTCCGGACCGACGAGTGGAAGTAGCCGCCCGGGTGTACGGACAGGACCTGTTTGCCGAGGAACGCGGTGAGGATTTACTGACCTGCATTGATGTCGCCCTGGAAAAACTGGTCAAACAGGTCAAGAAGCGGAAGGGGCGGGTTAAGGACCATACGCTTCACCCACATTGATGGCCATAATGAACCACTAACCATACAACAAGGGAGCTACGCGCGATGCCACACCCACTCGACCTTATCAAAGAAAACGCAAGAGCAAATCGGCAGCGCATTGTTCTGCCGGAGACGGAAGATCCTCGGACCATCCAGGCGGCGGCAACGGCGCTGCGGGAACAGACAGCCGAGATCATCCTGATCGGGAATCCCGACGCAATCAGGGCGCTTGCTGAGAAAGAAAACGTTTCGATTGAGGGAGCCAATCTGTGGGATCCGGCCTCCAATCCCGACCAGGAGCAATGGATCGAGGCTCTTTATGAGAAACGGAAACACAAGGGCATGACCAGGGAGGAAGCGGCGGAATTGATGAAAGACCCGCTTTACTTGGGCGCGATGATGGTCAACCAGGGAGGGGCGGACGGCATGGTGGCGGGGGCGATCACCGCGACCAGCAAGGTTGTTCGAACAAGTCTTCATGTCATCGGATCGAAAAAGGGAATCAAGACGGTTTCCTCCTGTTTTATGATGGTTCTTCCGAACAGCCCGTTTGGAATCAACAGTACGTTGATGTACGGGGATTGCGGCGTGGTTCCCGATCCAACAGCGGAACAGCTGGCGGATATTGCCATTGCCACGGCGGGGTCCACTATGGCGCTGCTTCGCGGGGAACCCATCGTCGCCATGTTGTCGTTCTCCACATACGGCAGCGCGGAGCATCCCCGGGTCGACAAAGTTCGGCAGGCGTTGCGAATCGCGCGGGAAATGGATCCCCAGCTGAAGATCGACGGGGAGCTCCAGGGCGATGCGGCCCTCATCCCCGAAGTCGCAAAGCGCAAGTGTCCGAACAGCATCGTTGCGGGCAAAGCCAATACACTCATTTTCCCGGACCTGGATTCGGGAAATATCGCCTACAAGCTGACGGAGCGTCTCGCACACGCAGAAGCTTATGGACCGCTGCTCCAGGGATTCGCCAAGCCGGTCAACGATCTTTCGCGCGGATGTTCCGCCCGGGATAT
>JAKPRU010000867.1 GCA_029557025.1 Candidatus Omnitrophota bacterium
CGTCGGATGATGGACTCGGAGGGGGGAATGCACAGTTCCATCAGCACCGGCTACACCTTCTTTGGTGACCCATCTCTTGAAACGGATGGGTGGATCGGCAATGACGATGACCGGCCGGTCCACCCAGGAAGTAGTTACCAGCATTTTGCCGTCGCAATTTGGGCTATTCTGGCGATGGAAATCCCGGACCGTCGGGAAGAGTATCTTGCCTCTGCGCGGAAACACTGGGATTACGCTCTTACTCACGGTGGGGCGGGTGAGCAATTTCTTATAGACGCTCTCTATTTTTATGAAGCCACAGGGGATGAGAAGGTCTATGGGGAAGTGACTCGCCTTGTTTCGAATCTCCTGAAGGGACAGATCAAGGAAGGCCCGTGGCGCGGCGGGCTAGGCAATCCGAAGGCTCCGGCGACGGACTTGGTGAATATGGGGGTTCGTCCGGCGGCATTGGCGTTGTTTGCTCTTAAGCATCCCGATGATCCGCTTTCGGTGCAGGTTCGAGACTTTCTGAAAAACTATCTGGGGTTCTGTGAGGCGATTTCCTACAATCCATTCGGAATCACACGATTGATGCACAGAGAGGAGCCGAATTATTTCTTCCCTCGCGGCGGCTGGGCGGTGGGCAATGACAGCCAGTATCTGTCTCAAGCTTGGGCGGCCTGCCTGGCGAGCCGGGTGGTTTTCGACGAACGCTGGCCGGCCTACGCTCAAAGGCAGCTGGATTGGGTGCTGGGTTTAAATCCGCTGAATGTCTGCCTGATGGAAACGGCAGGATCGATCAACCTGCCGACCTATCATCATCGGTATTTTATGATTCAAAACAATCCTCGTGGCGCGGTTCCCGGTGCGGTGGTGAACGGGATAGTCGCAACAGATCCGTATCACGATTCTCCGCACGTCGATATGGACCCGTTCCCCCTGGCGGAATACGAGTGCAATGAACCATGGCTGCCGCACAATGCGTTTTATGTTCTGGCGATCTGCGAATGGGAGACCAGTCGTTCCGAGAAGCGCTGAGAGTTCATCAATCTCTTGCCCCTGTTTCTGCGCCTGTGGTAATTTGAACCATGCGGAGGATGTTTTTACAGGACAGAACTGTGGAGTGTGGATCATGATCGAATGCACCACGACGAAAGAATCGGGTCTTGCCCGGTTGAATATCAAGGGGCGGATTGACACGAATACGGCGCCGCACGTGCAGAAAGAGTTGGACGATC
>JAKPRU010000895.1 GCA_029557025.1 Candidatus Omnitrophota bacterium
TTGCGACCGTTCCCACTTGAGCGGATTGCTGATGTAGAGCGATCCACGATCGAGTGCCTTCTGCGCCCAAGCAGGTGATAGCATCAGAACTGCCATGAAGAATCCCCAATGTCTCATTTCTTCCTCACATCGACCGGAACAGCGGGGGTCAGCTTTGGATCCATTTGTAGCAGTAGCTTGAGGATTTTCTCACTCCGTTCCGCGATACAACCGTGCGTATAGTTGCCCTGTCGGGTCTTCCCATGAAGATAATTCCCCTGGAAGTCGGGACCTGTCTCGCCACGGGTCTCATTAAGTCTTGCTCTGATCGAACCCCACTCCACCTGGAAGTGATACCCGTCTATGTTGTTAGGAATTTGTTGAATCCCGTAGAATGGATTCAATACTCCGCCTTCGGGAATTACGTGATAATCGGAGCGGTCTGCGGTATCACGAATATTGAGTCTAATCGTAAATGTTCCTTCAGGTATTGGCCCCTTGCCCGGAACACCGCCGGAAAAAGCGTCGGACTCTGCGATTTTGTCACCATAACCTTTTCCGTAAAGCGTAAGTTTGCCAGTTGCGGCTCCGTATTCATTTGTCCCGGTTTCTTCAAAAACTATCAAATTTGTGTAGTCACTGTGCATACAACCATCTGTTCCTTTTTTGCACCGCTTGCCTTCGGAATTAACATCCGCTCCGTCATACCAAGCCCAGCTTCCGGCAACATTGAACCAGTTCCGGCCATCAGGATCGACGCGCTTCAGAGGATTGTTTGCAGTGTAGGCGTATAGGTTCCACATCTGTGGAGTATCAATACGAGACAAGAGTGGGGTATCCGGACTGGTGAATCTTCCTTGCGGACTTGAGAAGTATCGAGCGCCAAAGAAGTCCAATCCCGTTTCGGCATCCCGTTCTTTGCCGGTAAACTTTTGGGGCATAATTCCGCCGCCGGAACCAAAGCATGCCGCATTACGCCCAAATTCCCCATTCAATAATCGTCCGAAGGGTAAATAGTCGTAGCATTCGGCAACCGATCCGCTTTCCGTTGTGACCGCTCGAATGCTGCCCAACATGTCCGCGAATGGATAC
>JAKPRU010000913.1 GCA_029557025.1 Candidatus Omnitrophota bacterium
GGAGTTCATACATTTTTCGAACTCTGGCTCCTTCAATTCCGCGCAACTGTTCGACGCTGCGGCGCGCCGGAGCCTCTTCCTTGAAACGCAGTGAATACATCTTTCGAACCACTTTGAGCCTTGCCGCGTCATCCATTGCAAGCTTCGCCTGGTAAAGGAGGCGATCGGCTCGTGCTCCCCCCGGTTGTCCAGACGCATACAGCCTTACCCCTCCCTCGCCGACCCAAACCAGAAGGCAACCCACCCGAGACGCCAATGTCACGGCGGCATGCGAAACCCTGGTTCCGGGTTCGAGCATCAGGCAGGCGACTCCTCCGACGGGAATGTGAGTGCGTACTCCGTTCCTGTCGACGACAACAAACGCCCCGTCCAACACATCGAGGTTGCCTTTTTCCAGGAAGAGCACCGAAATCCGGTCCTTAATGGCAATGGGTTTTACTGGTGGAAGTACGGGTTGATGCATAAATGTCCGTCCTTGGTTGTCAGAAATGCCTCACTGCCTCAGGAAATGGAGTCCACGTGGTGCAGGGAGGGTCTCAAAAGGTCGGTGCAACCGATAGGAGACCCAGACCCATTGCCTTGCCGTGGCCGATACCGGTCTTCATGGCGCCCAGGAAACTTGCCGGTTCGGTCACGGTCAGAATCCCATCGTAGAGCACCGAAAATATCCGGATTTCATTGCCGGAGTGCTGCATTCCTCGAAGCATCCGCTCCCCGGACACCCGCACATTGATGCGCTCCTGTCGGGGTTCCAGCAGATCAGAAGACAAGACGCGGGGAAGAAAGAAACCGTGTTGCTTTCCCTTACGAGCAATCCACGCTTCCTGATCCTCCAAGTGCATAAGTCCCATGCGCTTGCCGTTTCGGGTTACACAGGGGTTGGCGCGCAATCTGAAACGATACCTCTGTCCGTCCTTGACTTCGGCCAGCCGCAGTCGTTTCACAAGATCGATTGGCGGATCCGCCTTTGCCAGGTAACCTTTCACGCCCACAGCGTTCCAGTCCGGGATCGACCGGCTTTGCACCAGGATGCGTGGCTGCCCGGATGTCGCATGTTCGGGTTCAAGTCTCCACAGGAATTCATTTTCAGGGCATCTGCTGCCAGGTGAGGAGAACGCCCGGCACAAAGTGCAGTGAAGCTGGTAGGGATCGGCCAGATCGCGCCTGGCCTCGCGAGACCGCAAGTTCAAATGGATCCGATGCAATAACATGGTTTCACCCCCTGTCAGGGAACGGAATCCACTCAGAGCG
>JAKPRU010000917.1 GCA_029557025.1 Candidatus Omnitrophota bacterium
ACCAACCCGAGATCGTAGATCGATACCTCCCAGCAGGATGTGAGCGCCGTCACGGGAAGGGACGGCGCCAACTCATGCCGGGCCATGGGAGATTAAATTCCGAGTCATCTCCAATTGTGGACTCGAGTTTTCCCGGAAAGGGAGTCATTCCCATGCGCACGATTTCTGTCGTCACTGATCTTGTGTCCCGCCGATTTTCACCTTTTTGGCTTTGGTTTGTCGCCTCCCTTTCCTTCGTCGCTTGCCAGAACACGGGGTCATCGTCTCCCGATCCGAATCCGACAGACCTGAGTGCCGAAGTGTCGATTGCCGAGAGCTGGAAGGTTCCCGACAGCGCCACCTGGACGATTTCGGAAAAACAAGGCCTGGTCCGAGTGGAACCTACCGAACGGGGGTACAATCTTGCGTTTTCGGTACCTTCACCGTTGGAGACTGGAACCGAAGTGTGGATCGCTCTGTGGGCTTCCGGTATCCGCTTGGGGGTATTCAAGTTCGCGCAATCTTCAGGCACCGGAACGCTCGACTACAGCAAGGTCGCCATTTGGGATTCCGTGTCCCTGAAACTGTTGCAAGGCAGGCCCGATCCAAAGTTACGCAATCGGGATTCTTTGCTCGCCGACTACGCCAAGGAATTGGTGAATGGAAATCCCTCGTTCGCGGGTTTTCCCGGGAATCTTCCTTCTGGAATCGACAGCGCCGAAGTGGTTCATGCCGCGCTGGTCTATGCGGCAGGCACAAGAAAGAGCATCGACACGCTTTCCAAAAACTGGCTCTTCGTACTTTCAGACTTGGAAATCCGTTCGACTGTGTCGTCCCTGTTTAGTTCCGGCAAGTTGGTCGCATCGGATACACTCTCTCTTTTCCCTCCTCCGCCAGTCCGATTGATCGCTCCTTTGGCCGTAACAGGGGCGATCGAGGCTGGTGGCGATTTTATCGATGTATCGGGTCGGTTCGAGTGGGATGCGGATCTGGGGCAGATCACGGTGGATGCCCAGGTGGCGCGCGAGGGACGCCGGATCGAGACCGTGGCCTTGTCGGGGCTGTCGATCGGTTCCGGCGAGCGGTTCCTGATGCTGACCGGCAAGGCGCGCCTACTGGCCGGGTCCGCAGCTCCGGTCGGAATCTGTTCCC
>JAKPRU010000925.1 GCA_029557025.1 Candidatus Omnitrophota bacterium
CACGCTGATGGTGATATCCCTATAATCGACCACGCCGGCGGGAATCTGGACATACTGATCGTCGGAAGAATCGGAATCTGGATTGCTCAATTGCAGACAGCCGCTCCCGACAATCGCATCGCTGGCGTTCAGGCCCGGTAAAGAGGCGTTTCCGGCCTGCATCATGACCGCATCAAATCCCCCGACGATATCCGGGCTGATCCCTTCGTTTAAGTACTCAAACGGATAGTAGCTCACCAGCCGCGGATACCACAATTTAGCGAGTTTGGAAGGATCTGAAGCGGTTCCTCCTTCATCCGGATTGCCGTTATAGGCAATGCAGTAAAACTGTCCTTCATCTGCGGCGGTTGCACCGGTAATTGTCAGCGTAGTCGTCTGAGTCCCTGCGTAAATTCCGCCGTCTGTTAACTGGACATCCTCCGGGCTGCCAACCTTAAACCAGCGATAATGTGTGGCTATCGGACCGGTCGTGATTGTGAAGGAGGCGTACCCGCTGAAATCAGCAAGGGCATGCTCCGGACCGCTGAGAATCGTGGGCTTGACGCCGAGGGTCCGGAAGGTCCAAACCGGCCCCGCGATATTATTGGGATCGCCGGGCGGGCAATAGCCGCCTTTTCCATTGTCGACGGCCTCCTCCACCATCCACTGGTAGACAGCCCCTTGTGTCAGCGCAATGGGACCATAGGAAATATCAGGGCTTGTCTGATACGGATCGGGATTATGAACCTGCAGAACAAAATCCAGAAGGGAAAGAGTAGAGTCATCTGCACCGGAAAGATAGAGATAATGTCCACGAACATTCAGATTGACCGGATACATCGGATCAATCAATGTATTGGGGTCCGGAGCCGCCTTGAAATTCAGAGTCACCTGAGTCTGCGTTTGAGAAATCAGCGTGCCTGCCGACCCATCGTCATTTTGTGGCGTGACCACAGGATCATAAGGCACGATGTCCGGACCCATGGTTATCTTGAGATTGTCAAGTTGAAAAATCTGCGTCCAGGACT
>JAKPRU010000932.1 GCA_029557025.1 Candidatus Omnitrophota bacterium
CTCCACTTCCGAGCGATAAACCTCGTCCGGTTGAATGACGCTATGAGGAATCGCGCCGGGGAACCGCCAATCCATCAAAGAATAATAAAATCCCACACGCATCCCCATTGTCCGGCAGGCATCGACAAACTCCTCAATAAAATCCCGCTTCGCCGCAGTCTTCGGCGCGGTGAAATCGGAGACCTTGCTGTCATACAGGCAAAAACCGTCATGATGCCGTGTGGTGATTACCATATAACGCATCCCCGCATCCTGGGCCATGGCGACCCATTCCTTTGGATGGAAATGCTGCGGTTTGAACCGATCCGACAGTTTCGCATATTCCTCCAGGCCGAAATGCTCCTGGTAGAAAACCCACTCCCCACGCCCCAGGAGCGAATACAACCCCCAATGAATAAACATGCCGAAACGGGCCTCTTGCCACCATTGCAAACGATCCTTGGATTCAAGATTCATTGTTGAATGTTCCTTTTCTGTGAGAATCGTCGAGTTTCCACCGCGATCGAATGTCGCGCACCCGGTTGCCGCTGCGGCGACTGCCGCGCTTTGCAGGAAATCTCTTCGTGGGATACTTCTTGGTTGCTTCATCAGGGTGTCCGATTTTCACGGTCTCACATCGAATGGGCGCTGTCAATTCCAATCGGTCTGCCGGACCCCATGCCTTGCAAAGAGGACCTCAGGGTGGAAAATGGGCTATCTTTCAAAGAGAGGCAGACAGGATGAACACGTCGATACAGCAGTTGAGAACACGGATCAGATACCGGGCGCTCTTTATTCTCCTGGCAGTTTTTTTTACAGCGGACCCATTCGCCGGGACTGTTTTCTTTCAGCCCATTGATCCGCCCCGAAAAACCCAGGTGATGGTGCATCGTGGCCTGATGTGCGCCGCGCCTGGCAACACCCTTCCGGCGTTCCAGGCCGCCATCGAAGCGGGATTCGAATGGGTGGAAACGGATATTCACCTCACCTGCGACGGGCACTATGTGCTGTTGCACAATGACACCGTGGACGGCACCACCGACGGCTCCGGCAAGGTTGAGGATATGCTTCTCGCCGATCTGAAAAAGTTGGACGCCGGAATCCGTTTCGCCCCCAGTTTCAAAGGTACACGCATCCCAACCCTTCGCGAAGCGCTGGAGTTCTGCAAAGGAAAGATCAATCTCTACCTTGACTGCAAGGGCCGGATCAATCCCGAAACTCTGGTGAAAGACATTCGGGAAACGGGCATGGAGTCTCAGGTAATTGTCTTTGACGATCCCGATGTGCTGAAAGAGGTCCGGCGCATCTCCGGGGGCCGTGTGCCGATCATGCCCAGCATCAATGACCGCCTGGAAGTGAAATACTGGATGGACAACCTTTCGCCTCAGGCCGTCGAAGTTCATGCCGAACTGCTGACGCCCGAATTGGTCCGTGGGTTCCATGAGGTCGGTGTGATCGTGCAGGCGCAGACATTGGGCAAACGCGATTGCCCGGAGGTATGGCGACGCTGCTTCGAGATGGGCGTTGACTGGATCCAGACCGATCTCGGTGAAGAGGTGCTGGCCGAGTACGTCTTGTATCACACGGGTGCGAATTTTCCTGTGAAAAT
>JAKPRU010000935.1 GCA_029557025.1 Candidatus Omnitrophota bacterium
GAACGCCCGATTCGTGTCCTGTCCCAAAAACAAGTAATCAGGGGTGAACGTAATCGCCGTGTATTGGGAGTCTACTCCCGTTTCCAACGTGCGCCATGTGCCGGGGTCCCCGTTCTCTCGTGAAACAACAAACCTCCCGACGTTGCCGTCACCAAAGGTCGCATAAATATGGCCGGTGAACGGATCGACACCGATGTAATGGACATGATTATTGGGCGTATCCGGATTGATATTCGGATTGGAATAGACCGGTTCGAACGGGTCCCCCGGTGTGCTGTTCCGCTTCCTCCGCCAGATGTTTCCGGTAAACTGCGACGCGCCTTCGCCGTCCCACTCCGACGTGTACTCGCCGATCAATACATTACCCTGAAAATCTTCCGTCATTCGCCAGGCCGTTCCGGTCGGCCATTGAAATCGAAGCGCGGTTTGCCAGGTATGCCCCCCATCACGACTCTCCAGAACCTGGCCGTGAACGTTACGGGAAAGAACGCATGGCTGCGTAGTCCATGGGCTGAAGTAGAGAATCCCCGCAGAATCTTGAAAAATCCCAAACACAGGACCGTACGGAAGCAGCCCGCCGGGAGGAGGGTAAAGAATACGCCAGTTCTTTGCGTCATCCGTACTCTCCAATACATAGCCTTCTTCCGTCCCGATAAGAATCCTGGCGTTATGGAGGGAAAAGGGGTCCTGCGCCACATACGCGCAGGACAGGGTAAACGGGTAACCGTTTGGATTGGAGCGAAAATCCAGGTCCTCTACCTCAAATTCGTATCCCTCAATCGATGGGTCCAGGATAAGGGCGTATCTCCCCCCATTGTGAAAGCGAGATGTAACGCCGATTCGATATTGAAACCAGGGATGAAGAACAACGTTTTGAAAACGAGCCACTTCGATTCCAGGCGCGGGCGGGAAAGCCCGGTCTACCTCCTGCCAGGATTCTTCGGGAAAACCGGACCGACTGCGTCTTTCCAGGATCAAAACAGGAGCGGACAGGTACCGCGGCTGCGGTTCCTGGCGCCCGTAAATATGGCCATACAGGGCAATGCTGAGTTGTTTTTGGTCAATCGTCTCACGGATTGGGTAATAGAGGATCTCATCCGGGGATTGGAGCGCACCCAGTCGAATCTCACCGGCGGAAACCGGCTCTTCGGCGGTCGGCTCTACATCCGGCGGCGCGGTCTGGAGAACCAGAACAAGCCAGAGCAGTATCATAATCTTATCCTATTTCAGGACAAAATCCCGGTAAAGACAAAAAGAAGCGAGCAGTCACGTGGAAGGCTGAACCTTATCCCGCTGCAATCGGATGCCGTCTCAACGAAACATGGAATGAACCGGCGCGGAACCCTCCCGACGGCGCCGCATTAACGCCGGTTCTCCTCGAGAACCTCCATAAGAATCGCGATCACATCTTCCACATCCCGGTCCGTCAATTTCGCCGAAAGCGGCAGAGAAAAGGCACGTTCGGAATAGTCGGTCGCGTGAGGGAAATCCTCCGGCCTGAGACCGAATGTCTCCCGATAATACGAATGAAGGTGAAGGGCCCGATAATGGATGCCGGTTCCAATTCCACGCCGGTGCAGTTGCTCGACCACACCGTCCCGGCTGATTTTCAACTCATCAAGACGGAGCCGGACCACGTATAAATGCCGCGCGTGAACGGTGTTTTCCTCCGGTAGCGGTGAAAGGTCCAGCGGCGCGGAAGCAAAGGCTTCATCATAGCGCCGCCAAATCTCCTCGCGTCGTTTCTGATACGCCTCTATCTTGCCCAATTGACGGATGCCCAGGGCAGCCTGGATGTCCATCATGTTATATTTGAATCCGGGAACTACCACTTCGTAGTGCTTGAATCCATCATCCGAGAACCGTTTCCAGGCTCCGCGCGAAAGACCGTGCAGGGCAAATCGCTCGATGGCTTCGCTCCAATCCGCGCGATTTGTCGCGATCATGCCGCCCTCGCCGGTAGTCAGGTTTTTCGTAACATAGAAGCTGAACACGGTCAGGTCGCCGATGGTTCCGATTTTGCGCCCGTGATATTGCGCCTCAATGGCATGAGCCGCATCCTCGATCACCAGGAGGTTGTGTCGCTCCGCGATCTCCAGAATGGAATTCATAGGGCAGGGGCGTCCGGCCAGGTGAACCGGGACAATTGCACGGGTCCGTGCTGTGATCTTTTCCGGAATTTTCTTCGGATCGATATTGAACGTATGCGGATCAATATCGACAAAAACAGGTTTGCCGCCCGCATGAAGGATCGCGTTCGCGGTCGCCGCAAAGGTAAGGGGCGTGGTAATCACCTCATCCCCCGGCTCCACACCGGCCACAACCATGGCGAGGTGCAGACCCGCTGTGCAGGAGCTGGTTGCGCGGGCAAATCGGCAACCGATATAGTCCCGAAACATCTCCTCGAAACGGGCCACTTTGGGACCCGTCGAAATCCAACCGGAGCGAAGTGAATCCACAACTTCCGCGATCTCATCCTCTTCAATCCGAGGACTTCCAAACACCAAATACGGCTCCCGTTTCATGCGCCAATATCCTTCTCCGTTGCGTTGCCGGATAAAGCGACTTGTCTGTTGAGATTCTTTCCATCCGATGGAAATGACAAGGGGCCTATCATTCCAACCTTCCCTCCGGCGGGGCCGGTGATGGGATGAAAAAAGCGTGCTTTCCACCCTCCGTTGCGGGTCAGATCTGCCTGGCCCACTGGTGAAAATCGGGTCCGTGCTTGTCGAAAGCAGCCTTGCATGGAAACGTACCATAGATTACCGTGCGCGATACAATTGTCCAGCGCGTGTATGTTTTTCCCAAATTGCCGCGTTCCGCTGAGGTTGAGTTTGTGAGTTCCAATGCGAAGTCTTTTCCAATCCGTCTTCAGCTGAAAGGATGCCGACCGGAGGTTCTGAAAGAGCTGCCGGAGGTATATCCCGATGTGTGGAAATCGCTCTGCGACCTGGCTGGTCGCAGCCATATTTCCATCGACCTGAGCGCCGGGACGATTTTGCAGGAAGGGCCGGGCGGGTGGCATCCTCTCCGAAATCCTGAAGTTGGCGAACACATTGTGAAAAC
>JAKPRU010000941.1 GCA_029557025.1 Candidatus Omnitrophota bacterium
AAAGGGAGCCGTCGGTTCGGTTTTGCTGGAATTGATGGAGAAATCACGCGCTGTATTTGAGAATCATCCGGTTAATCTGAAGCGCATTTCCGACGGAAAGAAGCCTGCAACCCAGATCTGGCTGTGGGGCCAGGGGAAGAAACCGGCCCTGCCGACCATGAAAGACCGATTCGGTCTGACAGGCGCGGTTGTGACGGCGGTGGATTTAGTAAAGGGGATTGGGCTGTTACTTGGACTGGAGGTCCCCGTTGTGGAAGGGGTTACCGGTTTTGTGGATACGAATTATGAAGGGAAAGCGGATGCGGTCCTGGAAGCCCTTCACCGCCTGGAATTTGCCTACGCCCACATTGAAGCGCCGGATGAGGCCGGACATATCGGCGATGGCGAGCTGAAACGCCGCGCAATCGAGGACGTGGACCGGCGGTTCCTCAAACGCCTGTTGGATGGGCTGAACACGGACCCGGCTCTGCAACCGTACCGACTGCTATTGTTGCCGGACCATCCGACCCCGATCTCGATCAAGACGCACATCCGCAAGGATGTGCCGTATTTTCTTTACGACAGTCGGAGGGATGAGCGGGGAACTCTGTCGGAGTTCAGCGAGTCGGCCATGCAAAGATATACAAGCAAACGGGTTCCTGGGTTTCAGTTGATGGATTTTCTGCTGGAAAGAAACGGATAGCCCGGTTGAACGGAATAAAGGAGTGAGATTCATCCAATGGGCTTGATCGTACAGAAGTTCGGAGGCACCTCCATGGCTGATCCCGACCGGATTCGCGAGTCTGCGAAACGGGTGAAACGGGAATTGGATCGGGGCAACCGGGTGGTGGTTGCCGTATCCGCTATGAAAGGAGAAACGGACCGTCTGCTGAACTTGGGGATGGCGATCAATCCGCGCGCAGGCGCAGACTGCCCCCGTGAGATGGATATGCTGGCCTCCACGGGAGAACAGGTTTCTATCGCCCTCATGGCGATTGCCTTGAATTCCCTGGGATACGATTCCATCTCCCTCACCGGCAGGCAGGTGGGCGTGTACACAGATGGGGCGTTTATGAAGGCAAAGATCACCAACATCACAGCCGATCGGGTCAAGAAAGAGCTGGCCAAGGGGAAGGTTGTTGTCGTGGCGGGCTTTCAGGGAATGGACCCGAACGATGATGTGACAACCCTGGGCCGTGGAGCCTCGGACCTGACCGCGGTGGCGCTTGCGGCGGCTCTTAACGCGGATCGCTGCGATATTTACACCGATGTAGATGGGGTCTATGCGGCGGATCCGCGAATTGTGCCGCAGGCAAAGAAATTACCGGTGATTTCTTATGAGGAGATGCTAGAAATGGCTTCCGCCGGAGCGAAGGTGCTTCACACCCGCGCCGTGGAACTTGCCGCAAAATACAACGTAAAAGTGAAGGTTTTATCGAGTTTTGACGAATTACCGGAGGATATCACTGTGGACTTGCCCGGAACCATTATTACCTCGGAACCCGACAGCATTCGGGAAGATGTTTTGGTCAGTTCAATTCAGCGAACGACAAACGAGGCGAAAGTGACATTGGTGGACGTGGCCGACAGGCCGGGAACCGCCGCGAAAATCTTTCAGCTGCTCGCCGACCATTCGGTGGTCGTTGACATGATTGTTCAGAATGTAGGAGCGGGGGGAAAAGCGGATCTTTCATTTACGGTGGAACGGCCGGATCTCGTTCGCATCAAGAAAATCGAAGATCAGATCAAGGAACTGGTCGGGGCGCAGAATATCCTCTATGACGATAAAATTTCGAAAATCTCCGCAATCGGTGTCGGAATGCGGACACATGCCGGAGTTGCGGCACGGATGTTCGATGCGCTGGGAAAGCGCGGAATCAACATCATGATGATCAGCACATCCGAA
>JAKPRU010000961.1 GCA_029557025.1 Candidatus Omnitrophota bacterium
CTCTCCCGGTGGGAGAGGGAGAAGAACGCCCCTTCCCGGTGTAGGGGCATGGCATGCCGTGCCCCTATCAGAATGCCGTGCCCCTACAGATGGGACCGTCATTCCGGCGGAAGCCGGAATCCAGGCAAATCACGGGCGGGACGCCCGTGCCACGATTTCACCGGCAAGATGCCGGTGCCACCCGGAGATATCCCCACGCCGGTGCCACCCGGAGATTTCTGTCATTCAATCAGCCCCATAGGCTCGTTCTTTTTCCCGCGTCCGGTTTTTCGACCGCCTTTCTTGTCGTGCAAACCCTGGCGGACTTCCTCGGCGTAGCGTTCGTGGTTCAGTTCCAAGAGGCGGTCCAGGACCTCGCGCCGGGCCGATTCGGAGAGGGTATACCGCATCCCCTGTTTCGTTTCGTGGAAACCGTGTCCCAAGTCCAGGTCCTCCCAGCCGTACGCCTTCGCCACGGCAACGTCCATCTCCACGTGCAACTCCCGCAGTCGCCGAATGTCCTCCGCATCCTCCCCCGGATTGTGGAACCGGTTGTACGTTTTCGTTAATCCCTCCTGGCGGGAAAGCATGATCTCGCGGCGAAACTCATAATAATCCCGCCCGATCCGCTCAAGAGATTTTGTGTCGTCAGGGAAAGGAAAGGTCTCGAAACAGTCGGAAGGGGTGTATCGAATATCTGTTCGCATGGTAGACGCATGTGTGTCAGTCCATAGAGTGTGCATCGAATTCTGGATGACCGCCAGCCGATTGTACCGATTCGATGCCACAACGACGGTGGCTTCGGAATATACAACACCCAAGGGTATGAAAGCCCACGAATTCAAGTTACTGACCCTGCTGCGCACCAACACCCGCTCCATGCCCGCGATGGCGGAGTAGAGACCGGGCCGTGCGCACCAGAATTTCCACCACTCGTAAACCATTCTTGGATATTTGGATGGGTCTTTGATTATCCTTTCCGGGTACACTTTCTTTTCCACAATCTCAAAACAATCCGGGTAGGACCTTGATTCTTCTTCGGTCATTTCTCCAAAGTTAATCACCCACCGGCTGGGGGATTGATCGGGACGGGAGTTGAGGTCTTCGCCGTTCAGGTACGGGAACAGGACGTCGCGATTGCGGGGATCTTTCTCGATCAGCCGTTGCGCCTCTTCCGGTG
>JAKPRU010001212.1 GCA_029557025.1 Candidatus Omnitrophota bacterium
TCGTCATTCCGGCGAAGGCCGGAATCCAGAAGAAGTTTTAATGTCCCTCCAAATCCACCGGGGTCCTGCAACGCTGCGACCGCGACGATCTTCCCTGATTGGGCCTGACGTCCTACCATAGCGTGTTTGCTGCTCTATCCATACACTTCGCGGGAAGGACAGAAGCCATGGCGCGCTTTGTCACTGTCACCAGCATTTCATTCGGAGGGGGATCGGGAACCGGACCGGAACGGTACAAAAACGCCCGCGAAACCATGCTGGCACGGATCGACGATGCAGCCACACAGTCGCCCGATGTCATCATCCTGCCGGAAACCTTCACGGCCCTGGGATGCAACCAGGAAGACTGGATCGGGTCCGCCGAAGAAATCACCGGCCCGACTCCCAACGCCATCGCCCAGAAAGCACGGGAACACGGCGCGTATATCACCTGCCCCATCGTGGAACGCCGTGACGGCAAACTGCATAACTCCATCCTGCTTTTCGACCGAAAAGGCGATCTGGCGGCCCGCTATGAAAAGTATTTCCCCACCATCGGCGAAATGGAAAGCGGCATCTTGCCCGGCACAGAGGCCGTGGTCGCGGAAACCGACATGGGCCACATCGGATTCCTGATCTGCTTCGATCTCAACTTCGAGGAACTGGCAGAGCAACTCCGCAAAAAAAAGGCGGAACTGGTCCTGTTCTCCTCGATGTTTCGAGGGGGAACCCTGATGTCCCAATGGGCCGTACGGAACCAGTGCTACCTGGTCTCCTCCACGCCGAGAGAAAACAGCCTGATCGTCAATCCGATGGGCCGTGTCCTTATAGAATCCTCCGACTACCAACTCACCATTACCAAGACCATCAACCTGGACTATGCGGTCCTTCACCTGGACTACAATCATGCGAAAACAGCGGAAATTCGCAAGAAATACGGGCCTTCAGTGGAAATGGAAGTCCACAGCCCGGAAGGACGATATATGCTGACCTCGAATCACCCGGACAAGTCGGCGAATGAGATTATCCAGGAATTCGATTTGGAACGGCTGGATGACTATTTCAATCGGGCGCGAAAAGTGCGGAAAGAGTATCTCTCGAAATAGCCTTCTCTGTGTGGGATAACGGACATGAAAGCAGTACCCTTTGCGGTGGCGTTGGTCGCCGTCACGATTTTGCTTGCGTTCATGGTGTTTGTGCATCGCTCCGGCATTATGCCGCCAAGTCTCAGTATGGGGATTCTCAATGTCCTCCTGTCTTT
>JAKPRU010000990.1 GCA_029557025.1 Candidatus Omnitrophota bacterium
AATGCACAACGGCCCGAATCGGACCCTGCTTCTCCCAAACTTCGTCGAACACCGCCTGATTGATCCTGAAATGCTTTGCAGGCGTTTCATGTTCGTTGACGCACTCGATGTATCGTTCGTCAACGATCAGACCGCACGACTCCAACGGATAGGCACTCTTGGCATGAGCTTTGGCCGCCTCCAAAACCGCTCGTGGAAACATAAACGCTCCTGATCAAAAACTGCGAAGAAACCCGATCAGATACTTCCGATCGCACTCATCCAGCATCGATCGGTCCCACAAGAGCGGCAACACGTCCGAGGCAATGATTCTTGTCCACAAAGGGATTTCCTTGACTTTGCTCCAATCGGCTCCGGATTCCAATTCGTCCGCAACCAGCCTTGCGGCTTTGCTCAACAGGGCATAATCTTCTTTTGCCATGAACTGTTTTGCCGAAACGGCCCCTGCGCGAAGAGTCAGGAAAGACCACGGAGCAAGTTCATAGAGCACGGAATGTTCGCATCCGACCGGAACCTTGGTTTTCATGGACGCACAACCGGACAGACACATCAACCCCACCAACACGACGACAATTTTTCTTTTCATGTTTCCTCCAAGGCAAAGATCCCAACATTATCGAACCCTGTTTCTCCCAACACCCGGAAACGCACGACTGGGCAAAGGACGACTTCCCGGAAAGCGCAGTTGGCAATCCGAAAGTCTCTTTCCGCAGCAATCCTCCGAAGGATCAACCGTACTGCGACCGTATCGGTCCCAATAGGAGCTTCCGGTGTACTTGCACGTAGCCGCACGATACAGAAACTGTCCCTGCGAGGCCGACCAAATACGATACCTGTGATTGCAGTAGTCCCGAATCACCTGTCGGTGGGGCAGTCTCTTTCCGTGCATGTCAAGAACGGAACACAACTGCCATTTGATGAACTGCTTGTTTGCATCCGTTTTCCGCTCAACGACGTAAACGTCTTTGGGAAAATGCACGTCATCGTGAAGACCGTCGAGGTACTTTGCAAGGGTCCTCCACCGAGTCACAACCGCACCCTCAAGATTGTTCCACTGCAAAACGGCGCTCATCATCGCCATGGTGACGTTGGAAATGGTAAGGGTCGGAGTGGGAAGTCCGCCCTTTGCATTGATCTCAAATCCCTCGGCCTTGACCGGGAATGGATTGTACGTCTTGGATCTCCACACAATCGGAGCATCGTTTAGGGTTCCGGGCACGAAATAGTAAATCGAGCCGCCAAGGGAACGCGCATCCAGATCGAAAAGTTGCACGTAGCGGCCAAGAGACGATTTCTGAACATCGGATGCCAATGAGGAGGGGAGCGTCATAGGTCGTAGACCCTCTCAAACGTTGCGGAAATCGTTGCCCTTCCGCCGGGCTCCCGACGATACCGCCATTCCCGGCATATCCACTTCAATGGAGTGGAGGTTCCTGGAGGCGTCCAAAGAAACGCCTCATATCCTCCGCGTGCTTCCAGGAAAGCAAGAATCGTTTCCGCATCACCGGACGAAAGAAGGTTGAAAACCAGCGGAAATGAAATCTCCGATCCGTTGATTCCGTCGGAAGCCCTCTGAGAATAACCGTCCCCAAACTTCATCTCGATAATCCGAGACTTGGTCGTCATCTCGGTTCCGTATTCCGGCGAATAACTTGGAAAGGTCGCCACAGAATCACTCCTAAACCACAAGGCCCCTGTTCAACGCATTGCCGGGACGCATCTGTTCCTCAAGCATCTTTACGAATTCCGCCCTTACGGCTTTTCCAATCTGCTCTCCAATCCCATGGGCGTCTTTGACGGAAAGTTGAGACACACCGCCGGCCGGCAAGTGCACGGACACCTGAATCGGAGAATGCACGGCCATCTGCGAAGGACTCGATGCCGATGCTCCACCACCGCCGGGAGCCTTGGCGTACAT
>JAKPRU010001000.1 GCA_029557025.1 Candidatus Omnitrophota bacterium
TAAACTCTTTCAGTCTCCAGAGTTCTCCTTCGAGAATGGCCTTCCGGGTGCTGGGCGTGGTGCGCAGAACCTCGGTTGTCGGAACCCGGCCCTCCCGATCCCGTCGCCGCAACAGGCGCATACAGATAATTCCTTCCAGGGAAAGCGCCAGTTCCTGCCGAACCTGCGGCTTCAGGTGGTCCGGGAAATAATTGATGATTCGGTCCATAGTGTGTGAAACATCGCTTGTATGCAGCGTCGAAAGCACAAGATGGCCGGTTTCCGCGGCGGAAATGGCGGTCATCATGGTGTCATTATCGCGCATCTCACCGATCAGGATCACATCCGGGCTTTGACGCACAACATGGCGCAACGCATCCCCGAAAGACGCTGTATCGAATCCGACTTCCCGCTGATTCACCACCGACTTCTTATCCACGTGGAGAAATTCGATGGGATCCTCAATGGTCATGATATGGCGGCAGAAGTTCGCATTGATGTGATTGATCATCGCGGCGAGTGTTGTGGATTTCCCGCTTCCGGTCGCCCCGGTCAGCAGCACAAGCCCGCGTCTCAGTTCCGCAAACTCCCGTGTCACGATCGGCAGGTCCAGACCGTCAAAGGTTAGGTCCTGGTCCTCGATCAGACGCGCGACCAGGCCGATCTGACCCTGCTGACGAAACAGGTTGATCCGATACCGTAATCCGCCTTCAAGGGAATAGGCAAAATCCAGGTCCGGCCTTTCATTGAACAGCCGCTTCTGGTAGTCATTCAAAAGACAATCGACGATCACCTTGACATTCTCCGCCGAAAGCGGAGAAGTCGTATCGCGAATGACTTCGCCGTGAATACGGAACGAGGGCGGCAGTCCGACCTTCAAATAAAGATCGGATGCGCTCTTCTCTTTCATTCGCTTGAGCAGTTCGTAAGCATTCATAGGCTTCCTCCCGGATGAAGTTCCATGGTGCAAATGTAGCCTGTCTCGGTCTCATCGTCTACTTCACTCAATGGATAAAAGGGGGCCGGATCGGAGACCGTCGACAAATCACTTGAGAGATGCACATAAGGACGGTAACCTGTACACTTGGCTGAACAGAACAACATCCCAAGAGGGAACCCGTCCGAACAGACAGACGGTGCAAGAGGAATGAAGACCCCAAGAATCGGTTTAATCGGGATCGGCGGATTCGGCAGCGCACATGTGGAGCACTTGGGATTGCTCCATGAACGGGGAGAAATCCGCTTGACCGCTGCGGCCGACCCTGTCTTCCCACAATTTCGAAAGAGTGTGGAACGCCTCAAAAGCCTTGGCGCGCGAATCTTTGAGTCTTCGCGCGAACTCCTGGAATCCGGCCTGGTAGATGCGGTCACCTGCGCTACCCCCATTCCCGTTCATGCTTCCATGGAACTCGATCTCGCAGAACGACGAATGCCGTTCTACATGGAAAAACCGCCTGCGGTAACCATCCAGGACATGGACCGGGTGATTGAGGCCGTTCAGAAGGCCGGGATTCCGGCCGCGATCGGATTTCAATTCCTCTCCATGCCCAGTATCAAGGCCATCAAACAGCGAATCGTCGAAGGGCGATACGGAGCGGTGAAGGAGGTCATTGCAACCGGAATCTGGAAACGTTTTGAAATCTACTATAATCGAACCTCGTGGGCAGGCAAGTTGATGGAAAACGGGGCGTATGTGCTGGATGGAACCCTCTTCAATCCGCTATCGCATATCCTTCATCTGGCCCTGTACTTCGCGGGAACCGAGATCGATAAGGCCGCCAATCCGGTCAATATCCGGGCCGAACTCTATCATATTCACCGCATTCAGTCCGAGGATACCTCCTGTTTGGAGGCGGAGTTGGATACCGGCGGGCGACTGTTCTTCTACGCCACCCTCTGCGCCGGAAAACAGCTGCCCCCGGAGATCATTGTAGAATTGGAAAAAGGAACCATTCGGTGGACCGGCGGAACGACGGTTTCATTCATTGAGAACGGCGAAGAAAAAACCGAGTCGTTTCCCGTGCCGGATGACCGGGTTCACCTGCTCGCATTCGGCTCATTCATCGAGGCTCTCCGGAGCGGAACGCCGGTCGATTGCCCGCCGGAATTGTGTCGTTCATTCGTTCAAACCGGGAATGGCGCATTCCTCTCCTCGGGCCTGCCAAGAGAGATATCCGAACGGTATATCCGTCGGGTACATGAGAATTGGTCCCGCACCGCCGAATTGATTGGGATTCGCCAGATTATCCGCAGAGCCATTCGCGAACGCGCACTATTTTCGGATCTGGAGATTCCATGGGCTGTGCCGGGCCGGTGGGTAGATGTCTCCAATATGCAGGAATTCAACCTGTATGAGGATCCCCAATCGGAACCGCCGTTACCGCCGCCCAAGGGACGTTAAAATCCGCTCAAACTCCGCGACCACAACTCGCGCATCGTGTGTCCGTCTCACATATTCTTTCCCCGCATCGCCATAGACCCTTGCGGTCTCCGGAGATTGCTGCCAAGCCCTGCATCGATCCACCAAAGCGTTAAAATCACCTTTTACGCAGATTCCTGTTCGGTGTTCCTGCAGAAATCCCCCCGGATCGAGTCGGTATGAGAGAATCGGCACACCCGCACGCATTGCTTCCAAAAACGTGTTTGGAAAACCCTCCAGCGTCGAGGTGTTTACAAATATGGCAGCCTGCCGATATTCGTTGTCGATTTCACGGAACGGAACACCGTGAGAGAGACTCACGTTCGGTATATCGTGAAGCGCTTCCGAAACCTGCCGATTGTATTCGGGGTGATCTCCCCAAGGCATAACCATTCGAAACGAATACTCCGGCAGGGCCTGAGCAAGACGGATGAATGAAATAGGGTCTTTATAGGGGTCGCACCGTCCGACCCACAGAATCCGCCCCGGTTCCCTCGTGCAGGACTCTTCAATCAAATCCTCCACCGGCGCGCAGGCCGACCGAAGCACATGGGATCCTATTCCGAAACTCTCCAGCAAAAGACGCTGCTGCTCTTCATTCTGACAAACCACACAATCCGCGCGCCGAATCCCCCACCGATAGGCACGGTACATCCACGGGTGACCTTCCTGTGCCAACTGGTCCCGACAGTCCAACAGACTGGCTGTCATGAAACAAAATCGACCGCGAGATACCTTCGAAAGCGCCGCCGGCAGCGCCGTCTCCCATCCGGCACATCGCTGCACATAAACGTCCGTCCGGCAGGCAAGAAGAAGCCGGCATGTGTTCCACAATAGGCGCATTCTCGACCCTGGAGCAAGCTTCAGCACATGCACTCCACGGATCTCTCGTTCCGCATAGGGTCCGGGACCGCGTGTCACAAAGTATACCTCATGCCCCGCTCCAGCCAGCCCCGTAGATAAATGAAACAGCTGCACCTCCGCCCCCCCGAATACCGAGGAGTCTTCGGGATCGAAAAGCGGATAGGCACGAAGGTTGTAAAAAGCGATTCTCACGGAACAATTCACACGAAACCAAGCATAATAAGCCATTCTCAGCCCGGAACGGTCTTTCGTCCAGGGTGTTTTCTTTCCAAAATGCCGGCAATGCGCAATACTGGTTTCTGATGATAATGGGCAACCCAGCGGTTTGCCCTTATGTTTTCCGGGATAGCGCCTCGTCTCCGTCTCCCCTGGGGGAGGGTTGGGGTGAGGGAATTACCCGGCAATCAGCGAAAAACTCTCAATCAGGTACAACAATAATGAACTCAATAACCATTAAAACGTGTGAAGGTGGTGTGACGGCGCCAATGGGATTCACCGCTACCGGTATATCGGCGGGAATCAAAAAATCCGGGAATCCGGACTTGGGACTTCTGTATTCGCAGGTGCGTTGCGCGGCAGGCGCGGTCTATACAACCAACCAGCTGAAAGGCGAGTCGTTGGTAATGACCATGATGAACCTGAGCGATGGCCACGCGCAGGCCGTTGTGGCAAACAGCGGCAATGCCAACGCGTGCACCGGCGAACGCGGCATTGTGGACGCGCGGGAGATGGCACGAACAGTGGGTCGTCTGCTGGGCATACCCGGCCAGGATGTCGTGGTCGCCTCCACCGGCCTGATTGGGGAGTTTCTGCCTCTCCCGAAAATC
>JAKPRU010001013.1 GCA_029557025.1 Candidatus Omnitrophota bacterium
CTGTACCTGTCGATTTCGGGAACCGTCGCCGACCAGGATGGTCCTCGGAAATTCGGCATCCTGCTCCTTCCCTTCCTGAAAATGGATTCCATGACTTTTTCCCAATTCCACAAGGTCCGTAAAGGCAAGTTTAATTCCTTCCTCCCGCCAGTTTTCATCCGAGGCAACAATCCGCCATTCCTCCTGCGCCAAGACGGACTGCACAGATATCGCCGGGAAACACAACAACAACGGAATCCAAAAACGGTTCATATCGGCAACCTTTCTGCATAATTGTGATCGGAAGGAGAGCCTCTATTATGATTGAACCCACCTGAGGCGAAATTGGGCTATATTATGACAAGATCACGCACAGGAAGAGGGAAGCGCCCCGAACACCGGATAACCATCTCCCGCAAAGATTGCGAGTTGACCTGAGCCTGTCGAAGGGCCATCCTTTTGAGAATTTCAGAAGCCGGTTTTTCTTGAATCTCAGGATCTCCTCCGGTTTCTGACTTCGGGGTTTCATAATATATTTGAAAACAGATACTTGTTCTGGGGGGATTCTATATGGGATTTGGAACAGGAAGGTGGTGGTCAAAAGATGATTTCTACGGTTGTCGCGATCCGCGAACAGGACAGGCGGTATACGGGCATGTATCCCGGCGCTGAACAATGTGGCCAGCTCTGGAGACAGCCTGCCGGAAGCCCCAAAATGGTGGAAGAAGCCGCTACGGTGTACCTGGAAACAATTCAAATCCGGGGCGTCCGGTTCCTCCCGCTACCGAAGGGATCGAACCTGCATAGCCACAGGTGGGACCTGCCGCTTTTTCACACCTTTTCCCAGCATTTCCTTTCCGCCGAGCGATAAGCGATATCCATCACACGCTGAATTTCCGCTGCTTCCGGGATGGTCGGCGTGGCTTGTGCTTTTCCGGCGATAGCAGCCAGAAAATTGTGCAGACAGGCCACATGCGCCCGAAGCCAGCCGACATTGAGAGCAGGCGGATTGAACTTCCCGCCGGGATCGGGATACCGGCTCACGGTCTCGATCTTCTTGAATCCCCGCATTCCACCCATCGGTTCCCCCGGATCACGGGTGTCATAGACTTCCAGCCAGTTGGGGTCCATCAGGTTGAAACGGATGGCCCCCTTCTCTCCGTGGATCTCCACGCGAATCTCATCATTCGCGCCGGTGGCCAGTTTCGTGGCCTCCACCGTTCCAAGTGCCCCTTCCTGAGTTCGCAGACACATCACCACATGGTCATCTACATTCACAGGGACCATCTCCCCGGTTCGGGGATCGGGGCGTTCCGGGAACGCAATCAGGGTCGCCGCTGCAACCTCCGCAAACGGGCCGATCAGCCAGTCAACCAGGTCCAAGACATGCGCTCCCAGATCGTACAACACTCCTCCGCCGCACTGGGACTTGTCCAATTTCCATCCCATCGGCTTCTTGGGATTGATGGAGCTCGCATGAAGATAACACGCGCGGAAACTCAGTACCCGTCCCAGAAAGCCCTCCTCCACCAGCTGCTTGGCGCGCATGGTGCAGGGATAAAAACGATTCTGTAGCGCAACTTGGGTCACCAGCCCCCCCTCTCCGTACGTTTCCAGCGCATTCAGCATCGCCCGGCAGTCCTCATAGCTCGCCCCCAGCGGTTTGTCGCAATACACATGTTTGCCCGCTCGAATCGCCTGGATTACCTGATCCCGGTGCAGGGCATTTGGCGTGCAAACATGAATAATATGGATATCCTCACGGGCAAGGAGTTCTGCATAGTCCAGCGTCGCAAACTCGAAACCACCGATCCGCATCGCCTCCTCGATACTCTCCTTCCGACGCACACAAACCCCTTTCAATGTATATCGAAGAGGCGGTTCCGTATAAAAAAAGGGGATAGTCCGATAGCCGTAAGTATGGGTCTTCCCCATGAATCCGAAACCGACAATCCCAACTCCATATTCCTGATCGCTTACCATGCCTGCTCCTTTCGCGATACCGAATTGAGGGGGGTCTGTTCATCATCACAGAAGACCGCTGGGACTCAAGGCCCGTTCTATGGTTCCCGTCCTGTATATGATATAGTCTTTCGCGTTTGTTGTGAAAAATCCACGGACTCCAGCGGACAGCCGGTTCAGGAGTGAACAGTGACCAGTCAAAACAACACGAAAACGGGAGCGAAATGCTCGCGCCGGGATTTCCTGGAGCGAAGCGGCGCCGCCTTGGCGGCTTCGACGTTCGCAACTCGTTCCGCGCTCGCAGCATATACACCCCCGAATAAGGTGCGGATCGGTGTGGTCGGCGGCGGATTTGGATGCAGTTTCCAATGGCATTTGCATCCCGATTGCCGGGTTGTGGCCGTCTCCGATCTTCTCCCGCAACGGCGGGAACGCCTGGTCAAGACCTACGGGTGCGAGAAGGTCTATAACTCACTGGCAGAACTTGTGAAGGATAAAGATATCGACGCCGTGGCGATTTTCACGGATGGCCCCCTGCATGTCGAGCATGTGGCCGACGCCATGAAACACGGCAAACATGTTATCAGCGCTGTCCCCGCCGCTTACGGAACGATGGAACAGGCGGAAATGCTGGCGGATACGGTCAAGAAATACGGTCTGACTTACATGATGGCTGAAACCAGCTATTTCCAGCAGAAAACCATCTCCGTACGCAAGTTCCAGGAAGAAGGCAAATTCGGCGAGATTTTCTATTGCGAATCGGAATACCAGCATGACGGCCTGGAAAGTATGTTTTTCGACAAAGATGGGAAAAGAACCTGGCGGTACGGTATGGCTCCCATGCACTATCCCACCCACTGCACAGCCCACCTGATCAGTGTCACCGGCGAGCGCCTCACCCAAGTGGTTTGCCATGGATGGGGCGATGACAGCCCCATCCTGAAAGACAACGTATATCACAACCCGTTCTGGACCGGTTCCGCCATGTTCCGAACGGACCGGGGACACGGGTTCCGCGTCAATGTCTGGTGGAAAGGGGCGCATCGTGGCTGCGAACGCGCGCAATGGATCGGAACCCAAATGAGCTTCTATTCCCCCCATCCGAACGGTTACGGTGCCGTGATCATCCGCAAGGGCGATCAGACAGAAAAGGACGACGCGGGCTTTGTCAGGAATCTGCCGCAGTTTGAGGAATACCAGCAGCCGGAATGGTGGAAAACCGACATGCTGCCGGAACCGCTTCGGATCGAAACGGGCCACGAAGGATCGCACACATTTCTCACGCACGAATTCATCGAGTCCCTGACTCAGGGACGTCGCCCGAAAGTCGATGTCTATGAGGCGCTTGCCTACACCGTGCCGGGGATCATCGCTCACCAATCGGCGCTTCAAGAAGGCGCTCTGTTGAAAATCCCACAGTTTGAACGCCCCAAATGATTCTCATAAGGAGATCACCCGTGCATATGGTAGTCAGAATCTGCATTATCCTGCCTGTTCTTGTCGGCGCCCCTGCTCTTTGGGCGCAGGATCAATCGGCTACGGATCTGCTGCGCGAGGTAGCCTTGAAGGGCTGGATCGCATACAGCGCGCGAAGTGAAAATGGAACATGGGATTTGTTTCTCTCGCGACCGGACGCATCGCATCGCCTGAACATCACCAACACCCCGGACTATGAGGAAATCGCGGCTCGTTTCTCGCCGGACAGTGCAAACATCCTGTATCGCCGTCTGCCGAAAGGAACGCCCATCAATCACGACCTGTGGGGATTCGAGGGGGAACTGTGCATTTCCGACTCCAACGGAACCAACCCGCAAGTCATCGGTAAAGACAAAGAATTTCCATGGGCATCCTGGTCTCCAGATGGTACGCAAATCCTTTGCCTGACACGGAAAGCCATTCAGATTGTGGATCTGGCCACGAAAAAGGTACTCCGTGAATTTCCGCGACAGGGAATCTATCAGCAACTCTTCTGGTCGCCGGACGGAAAATGGTTTGTAGGCACGGGTAATGTCCAGGGCAAAAACTGGCGTGTGGTTCGAATGAATGCCGAAACAGGAGAACTAAATGTAGTCACCAAGACCCAGAGTTGTACACCGGACTGGTTTCCCGATTCCATCCGAGTAATTTATTCCACACGACCCGAAGATCAAAAAAGCAACAATGGGTACGGCTGGACACAACTCTTCTTCGCGGATGGGAGCGGAGAAAATCCGCAGCTGATTTACGCCGAAGAAGGCTATCACATTTATGGTGGGACCGTATCTCCGGATGCCCAATACGTACTGTTCACCAAGTTGCCACAAGACGGAGGTGGAGCGGAAGGTTCCGGAGCTCCGGTGTATCTCATGCGCATGAGCGATGCTCCCACAATTCACGGCGAAAGCCCGGAACTTCGAAGTCGGTACCCCGACGCCAAGAACGGAACGATTGCATATCTATTCCAAGGATGGGAACCCTGTTGGACATACGCGGAAATCATCAAAGAAAAGTAACATCCCGAATCGCACAATCCCTGCACCGCTTCTTGACCGGTTGTCTACTTCTTTCCCTGTCACTGGCCTTCCATGGCTGCGGACTGAAAGCCGATTCCGGCGAAGATGCACAGGTTACCTCAATGGGTAGCTATGAGGTCACAGCAACATTGTCGGAAATTCGAGGGGAGTTTCCAGATGATCCCCTGTACGATTACGCATACGTCATGAAATACGAGGTTATGCAGGTGCATCGCGGGACGATCGACTCCAGCGTTATTTACGTCGGGCATTACAAACCGCTGAAACCACGGTCGGCCGTGGCCGATGTCCGTTCCGGCGAGATCGGCGGAAACCTGAAGACCTTCCGTGTCGGAGACATCCACCGGATGGCGCTGGAGGCTCCCATTGAGGACTATTTTATGGGCGGCATTATGAATCCGTACTCCGAGGAATACTCCGGACCTGTGTACTGGGCTGTTTGGACCAACCTTGTGATTCAGTAAACTTACATGATTTTCACATCGCACATTTTTATTTTCTATTTTCTGCCGTTCGTTCTCCTGGTCTATTACGCACTTCCGGTGAAACGGAATTTCTTCCTGCTCGTCGTAAGTTACATTTTCTACGGCTGGTGGGACCCCCGCTTTGTTCTACTGATGTTTCTGGCCACGCTGGTGAACTACATTTGTGGCAGAATCATCGCCGCCGCACCGGTAGGATCATCCAAACGGTACTGGGCTGTGTTTGCTTCTGTTGCGATCAGCCTGAGCATATTGGGATTCTTCAAATACTTCATGTTCGTGCAGAACAACCTTAATTTCCTCCTGCAAATCCTCGGATCGAAAGCCTTCTCGATCTATCAGGTCACCCTCCCAATCGGAATCTCGTTTTACATTTTCCAGAGTCTCAGCTACACGGTCGATGTGTATCGCGGAACCTCCCCGCCGGTCCGCACCTTCTGGGATTTCGCCTGTTTTGTCGCGCTGTTTCCGCAGTTGATCGCCGGCCCGATTGTTCGATACAACACCATCGCGGATCAGCTCACCTCCCGTGCACACACCCTGGACAAATTCACTTCGGGTACCGCCCTTTTTATTCTCGGCTTTGCGAAAAAACTATTCCTCGCCAACATGATCGCTCAGGCCGCCGACGCGGCGTTCGGCGCCGAAACTCTGAGCGCATCCGATGCCTGGTTCGGCGTGGTCGCGTATGCCTTTCAAATCTATTTCGATTTCTCCGGCTACTCCGACATGGCTATCGGTCTCGGACGAATGTTCGGGTTTGAATTCCCCCGGAACTTCGATGCCCCCTATCTCGCCGACAGCATCACCGATTTCTGGCGACGATGGCATATTTCGCTATCCAGGTTCTTGCGCGACTACCTCTATATCCCCCTGGGAGGCAATCGAATCGGACCACGCCGGACCTATGTCAACCTGACTGTCGTCATGCTCCTCGGCGGTCTCTGGCACGGCGCCAGCTGGGTATTCGTCATTTGGGGAGCCTACCACGGCCTTCTTCTTGCGTTTGAACGCTGGCGGGGAAAAGAAAGCCTTTACAACGTCCTGCCCAAACCTTTCCGCATCGCCATTACATTCGTTTTGGTCCTGTTCTCCTGG
>JAKPRU010001025.1 GCA_029557025.1 Candidatus Omnitrophota bacterium
TGGCCTACTACCAGGCAGGGACGCCTGGCCTACTGGCGCCAGGCAGAGACGCCTGGCCTACTGTGCCAGGCAGGGACGCCTGGCCTACTGTGCCAGGCAGAGACGCCTGGCCTACTTTGCCAGGCAGGGACGCCTGGCCTAATCACCGGCCCCGCCGGAGGGAGGCTTGCGATGACGTAACGCCCTGTAAAGGCAATTTGGATACACGACACGATAGAATGCGAATGAGGTTGATTACAGAGCGAGAATCGGAGAATAAGGTTTATGAAAGCAGATCCAGCGGGCGTCCTGACAGGCGCCCACTTTATTGATGGTGATCATGCGTGCTGTGAAGGAGCGCTGGCGGCGGGATGCCGATTTTCGGCGGGATATCCGATTACCCCATCCACCGAGGTTGTGGAACGAATAGCTGCCCGTTTTCCGCATGTGGGGGGGATGTTTATTCAGATGGAGGATGAGCTCGCGGCCTCGATCGTGATTCTTGGGGCAGCATGGGGCGGGGCGAAGGTACTGACTGTGACATCAGGTCCCGGATTTTCGCTTATGATGGAACACATAGGGTTTGCGGCCATGACGGAGACGCCCTGTGTATTTGTGGATGTGCAGCGCGCGGGGCCATCAACCGGCCTGCCGACGCTACCCGCCCAAGCTGATATGATGCAGGTGCGATGGGGATCACACGGCGATTATGGGATCATCGCCCTATCTCCCAATTCGCCGCAGGAATGTTTCAACCTGACTATCGAGGCGTTCAACCTGGCGGAGACATACCGAGTACCGACCTTTCTGATGATGGACGAGTCGGTGGGACACATGACGGAGCGTGTGGTGATCCCGCCGGCGGATGAGATTGAAGTGGTTCCCCGACGATACACGTCTAAGCCTCCCGGAGAGTACCTTCCGTACGAGCCGGAGGAGGATCTGGTTCCGGCGATGGTTCGAGTCGGCCGGGGATACAATGTGCATGTGACCGGACTGACACACGACGAGCGGGGATATCCGATGATGAATGCAACAGCACAAGACCGACTCATTCGGCGTCTGGTAGACAAGATTCGGAAGAACGCCCACAAAATTGCGCGGTATGAGGAGTCTCGGATCGAGGGAGCCGACGTGGTTGTGGTTTCGTACGGGATCACCTCCCGTGTGGCGATGGAAGGGATTCGTCTGGCTCGCGAAAACGGAATCAAAGTGGGTATTCTGCGGTTGGTGGTGGTTTGGCCGTTTCCCGGATGGCGAATTGCCGAGTTGGCCGGTCAAATCAAGGCGTTTGTTGTTCCGGAGTTGAATATGGGACAGATGGTTTTAGAGGTAGAACGTTACGCCGCCGGGCAAGCGAAAACGCTCTGTGTGCCCCACGCCGGGGGAACGGTGCATGATCCGAGGGAAATAGCGACAGTGATTGAAGAGGCGGTGAAATGAGTACTGCGGAAATGGAAGTTCCACGGAATATAGTTGAAGAATATGTTCGTATGGACCGGATGCCGCACATGTGGTGTTCGGGGTGTGGGATTGGAACGACGGTGAACTGTTTTGTCCGGGCGATTGAAAGATCGAAGATTCCACGCAATAAGATTGCCGTGGTGTCCGGGATCGGCTGCACCGGCCGGGTGGCCGGATATATTGCCACGGATTCGTTTCATACAACGCACGGGCGGGCGATTCCATTTGCGACCGGTTTAAAACTGGCGCGACCGGAGATGACTGTGATTGTGTACAGTGGAGAGGGGGACCTGATTGCTATCGGCGGGAATCATCTTATTCATGGAGCGCGGCGGAATATCGACCTGAAAATCATTTGTATCAACAATTTCACCTACGCGATGACCGGCGGGCAGGCAGGACCGACCACGCCACTGGGGTCCATCTCGACGACCGCCCCGTACGGCAGTTTCGAGCCGGAATTCAATCTTCCGTACCTAGCCGAATCCAGCGGCGCCGTTTATGTGGCCCGCTGGACGAGTTTTCATGTTACACAGCTCACGCGTGCGATGGCGGAATGCCTGAAGAAAAAAGGCATGACCTTTCTGGAAATCATTACCCCGTGTCCCACTCTCTATGGGCGGCGGAATAAACAGGGGACCGGTTTGGATACCATGAAAATGTACCGGGAAATGTCGGTTGTAAAACACGGTGCCGACACCAAGGAAGTAGCGATTGTGCCGGGAAAAGAGATCATAGTCGGGCGTTTTGTCGATATCGACCGTCCGACTTTCCTGGACGGATACAACAAACAAATGAAAACCCGTCTCGGCGAACGATTCCCGGAGTATCGGGGGATTTCAGAGGAGAGCGATCCCCTGGAACGCCATCGGGAGAACGAGATCGAACAATGAGCAGAACAGAAGTGAAAATCGGCGGATTCGGCGGACAGGGGGTTATTTTGACCGGGCTTGTTCTGGGGAAAGCGGCGTCACTGTATGGCGGGCTGAATGCGACGATGATTCAGAGTTTCGGCCCGGAAGCCCGCGGCAGCGCGTGCAGTTCGGAGCTGGTGATCTCCGATCAGGAAATCCTGTACCCGTATGTCCGTCAACCGAATATCCTGGTTGCGATCAACCAGGAAGCCTATACGAAATTCATACCGGAACTGGCTCCGGACGGTCTTCTGCTTTTTGAGGAGGACCTTGTTCATGTTGATGAGCGGGTGGGTCACCGGAGGGCTAGAGGGATTCCGGCTACTCGTATCGCGGAGGAACTGGGTAACGGGATTGTAGTCAATATGGTCATGCTGGGATTTTTCAGTGCGACGACCGGTTTGTTGAGCGAAGAGGCGGTGCGGGAAGCAGTGCGTGTCTCCGTGCCGCGCGGGACGGAAGAGCTGAATCTGGAGGCGTACGGTCGGGGGGTGGAGTATGGAATTAAGAATTAAACATCAGGAGTCAAAAAATGTAGAGAAGCGGGAGGGGCGGATGGAGCGACGGGGGTAGAGGGAAAGTAGAGGGGGAGAAGTGCGGGGGTTGGGGTATAATTTATCTGTGGGTCGGAATCGATATAGCGGAGGTGAATAGCGAGATGAACGATGTTGAAGCGATTAATGCAATGGTCCGGCAGGCGGCAGAGAAGGCGGCTCAGGAAACGAATGATGAGCCGGAACCGATCCTGGTTGGCGATTTGAACTGGCCGATCACGTGCGAACTGAGGCCGGGCCTGGAAGGGGCCATCGCCTGCGGCACGAAGATCGGATATGTCAACGGCTCGAAAGGATGGTTGATCTATCGGGGGATCAACATTTTTGAATTAGCCGAGAAATCCAGTTTTGAGGAGACCTCCTATCTGCTTCTGTATGGAAAACTACCCACGCGAAAAGAGCTTGACAATTTCCGCATGAAGCTGGCCGGCTACATGCCGATTGACGAGACTGTTCTGGCGGTATTGAAGCGATCGCCGACCGCGCGGGTGCGGGACACGCATCCGATGACGGCGCTGGGGCTGTGTGTTCTTGTTTTGGGGATGCTGGATGAAAAAGCCGAGGACACATCCGTCGAAAATGAGCGGGAGATCGTGATCAAATTGATTGCCCAGATTGCGACCATAACGGGAATGATCGCGCGTCTTCGGTCGGGACGGGATCCGGTTGAGCCGGAACCGAGTCTGTCCCATGCGGCGAATTTACTTTACATGATGACGGGGGAGCGGCCCAGTCCGGTTGCGGAACGGATTATGGATATTTCTCTGATTCTTCATGCGGACCACGGGATGAATGCCTCGACGTTCAGCGCCATGGTAATCAACTCCTCGTTAGCGAATGCCTACGCGACGATTTCCGGGGCGATCGGCAGCCTGAAAGGTTCATTGCACGGCGGGGCGAACGAGCGTGTACTTTACGATATAGAGGAAATCGGTTCGGTAGACAATGTGGAAGCCTGGTTTCAGAAAGCGCGTGAAAGCAAACGGAAGCTTATGGGATTCGGTCACCGTGTGTACAAGGCGTACGATCCCCGGGCACGGATACTGGGTCCTCTGGCGGGCAAGATGTCGGAGAACAATCCGGAGATCAAGAGACTTTATGATATTGCGAGGAAACTGGACGGAATGGTTTGCGCCGAACTGGGTGTCGAAAAGAAAATCTTTCCGAATGTCGATTTTTATTCGGGGATTGTCTACCGCGCGCTGGGGATCCACGCGGGGATGTTTACCCCGATCTTTGCGGCGAGTCGGATATCGGGATGGGGCGCGCGGTTTCTTGAGTACCTCGAGAACAACCGGATTTTCCGTCCCCGGGCAGTCTACACCGGCCCGGTGAGAGAAGAGTATACGCCCATCGATCGACGATAGGTAGACGGAGTAGAGACCGGAGGGACGGTGCTGGAACGGCTACTTTGCCGGTTGTGCCTTGCCGGCGAACTCCAGGAATCCAAAGAAGTGCGGGCAATGGAAGGAGGCGGGACTCTGCATAGTCGGCGACCAGGCGGAGTATTCATCGAGTTTTGGATCGGACTCGTTGCGGTCGATCCGGTACAGGTTGAGACGCCAGATTTCGCCCGGTGAGGGAGTTTTTCGTTCGATACCGGCGAATGGGACGGCGAGTTCGACGCTCCACCCGACCAGTTGATCGTTCTCCTTATGCTGCCAGGCCGCCCACTGAATGCCCTTGCAGTTCCAGGCGAAATCGGTGTTGCATCCGGGGGAATAGTCAACGGTGCGACCGGACGAAGTTTCGGTGATTGTGAAGTTATTTTTTACGGTGAGGTCCAGGAGTGTGCCGAGCGGGTTGACCTCCAATTCATAGTAGGTACTCAGATCCCCGGTGGGACTGAAGAACACCTCGACTACTTCCTCGTTGAAGAGGTTGTCGTCGCGGCGGGTCATTTTGGAGGTGATCTGCTTATCGTCGCAATAGAAGGAGAAATAGACTGCGTCGTCGGTATAGAGGATGCGGGCCTCTGTGGCAAGGCGGACCGGGCCGCGATTGGTTGCATCGAGGAAAGTGACCATGGGGGCGGCGGTCCAGGCCGGCTCATCGGGAATGCCGTCCACGACGATTTTGGCATCTGTCCAGGGGCAGACATAGCGGGGAAGGGTGTTATCGGACGGAACGGGACTTGCGTGCACGGAAAGAACGGGAAAGAGAAGGGGCGTAAGGATCATGATGGTTGGGATGAAAGATGTCTTCATAATGGCAACAATTATAGTATAGTCCGATTTCTGAGAGAAGGCTTTGGGGCGGGTAAAAAGAGACCCCGATGGGGCGGAGTAGAAACCCATCGGGGCGGAGAGAGAGAATCAGGACTGCCTGTCAAAATGATCAAACGGATGAGGGTGAGGAAAGTAACGGGATTGTGGCCGGATCCAGCGCATGGAGGGAGGGCGGGGAGTTAGGCGTGGAATGCCTGAGTTTGGAGGATCTGATTGGGATAATGACAAAGGGCGGGAATGGCGATATATCAGACGGAAGATATTCGTTTTGAGCAGTCCTGATGCGTAACGCCGCCTCCCCTGTGTATTCCGTTGGCCCGGTCACAGCCGGTGTGCTGCTTATTGTGGTTTTTGGGTTGCAGGCATTGGGGCAGGTTCCGACGGTTGGGGAGGGGTATTCCATGGATATGCTGGCCGGGGGGGTTGCGATTTCGGATTTGGCGTTCAATGGGACCGGTGATCTGTTTGGGGCGAAGGGGAATACAATCCGGGTATTTCAAGAGGATTTTTCATCGAGCATTCTGTGCAGGGATCCCCTTTTGTTTGATTCGGAGGTTCCGGCATTGATCTCCGGGGAAGGGCAAGGAAGTATTCTTCGGCTGGATGCGGGAGAATGTTTTGTGCGGGTGACGCGGGCGTATTCGGACGGGACTGTGGAGCGGGTGTTGGATGGGGTGGCGGTGGATTTTCCGGTTCGGGGGGTGGCTGTCGGTCCGGCGAGCGTTCCCTGGAATGGGGATTTCTTTTTCCCGGCGGTTGATCCGGTGTCTTTGTGGGGAGGGGTATTGCGGGTCAACAAGACCGAGAAGATACCCCAGGTATTTGCGACAGGGATTTTGTTCCGCGACGGGGCTGCCGGGTGCGCGTTTGGATTCGGCGATCGGCTTTACTTATCGACCGGTTCCAGAATCTACCGAGTGAGTGCGGATGGGACTGCGGATCTTTTCTGCGAAGTGGCCGGGGAGGAACAGGGGGGGCCTGCGAGATTCTCGAAGTTGGTTTTTGCCTGCGGTGATCCTTTTGGCGAATCTTTATTCGCGATTGCCGAAACGGGTTTCGAAGAAGATGCGGGGGTCCGGCTGTATCGAATTGATGCCAATGGAAATGCGGGTTTGGTTGCCGAATTCGGCAGGCAGCCATTTCACGGGATGGCGTACCTATCGGGCGGCAAGTTTCCGGGAGGGTTGTATCTTGCCGTGGGGGAGACGATTGTCCGTATCCGGTCGGTGTTTTCGCCGACTCCCACACCGTTACCTGAAAGCACACCGACAGCGGTTCCTTCCTTAAGTCTCCGGCTGAGGCGGATTCCCGATCTGCGTTTGCTGGTTGGGACGCCTTATTCCTCTGTGCTGGATTTGCGGGACTATGTAGCCGAGACCGAGACGCCTGTGGACCGGTTGTTCTGGGAATGGGAAGGGCTTGGCGAAACGCGATTCTCCAATGTCATCCGTTTTCCGGCACAACCGGAGGCGGGCAAGGAATACGAACTGAAGATTCGTGTATCGGATGGTCGTCAGTCGGCAACGGAGATCGCGACAGTGAAGACTTCCACGTTTATTGTTCGGCCGTACCAGCTCTCGCCCGTGATTCTGCACGGCATGAAACCTTATCGGAGCACCTATCTGCTGAACGATTTCATTGATCCGCAGGAAAGCATCAAGGTGTCTTCGATCTCCTGGTATTCTCTTCCCGATTCCGGGCCGGGATTTCGAGTGGAGATTGCGGAAGACTCTTCGTTTCAGGTGATCCCGGACGGCACGCCGATTTGTGAGCCGGTGCGCTTGTCTTTCTTTGTCCAGGCAGAGCCGCTTGAAACCGCGACGAAGAGCGAAACACCGACGTGGATCGCCACACCGACTGCTACCTTTGTGCCCACGTCACCCCCTTCCCCGACACCGACCGACAGGCCCACGCCGGTCACCACTTGGACCCCATCGGCCACGCCATCTGCCACGCGATCACCGACCGGTACAGCAACAAGGACGCGAACCCCGACCTCTACCCCCCGCCGATCTGCGACTCCTACTGAAGGACCGACGGCAACGCCATCTCCCACTCCCATTGAGGTTCATACCTGCGACCGCGAGTTTCAGTTGGCTTTTGCGGGGACGTTCCGAACCGGCGATGTGCCATATGATTTGAAGGTGGGGGATTTCAACGAGGATGGGATTGCAGACCTTGTGACAGCGGACCTGTATGGAAACAGCCTTTCTCTATTTCTGGGGCAGGGAACGGGCGGTTTTCAGCCGATGGGGGCCATCCTGACAGATGCCGGTCCGGCGAGTATTGCGGTGGCGGATATGAACCGGGACGGGCATCCTGACCTGGTTGTTGTGCATTCCTACGGGCAGACTCTCCGCCTCTTCGCTGGAGATGGGCATGGGCGGTTTTCCCCGTTGGGGCCGGTTTCCATTCCTCCCACCGCCGATCCGGATATCGGGAGCGGCGCGCCTCGGCTGAATCTGTTGGCCGTGGGAGATTTCACAGGAGACGGTCAGCTTGACGCAATGGTTCCATCGCTCGAATTCGAAGAGGATCGACTGATAGTCTACCGTGGAGACGGAAGCGGTCGGCTGGAGCCGGTCTCGTATCTGGTCCTTCCGGGAGCGTTCGGCGGATTGGAGGCGGCGGATTTTGACGGAGACGGTCTTGGGGATCTGGCTGTTGCGGTGAGACGTCCATACCGGATAACGGTGTATATGAATCGGGACGGGCAATTTCAATCCACGGCTTCTTTTGCCACGGATGATCGGGTAGCGGGTTCCTACAGTCGAAGCCTTTCAGTGCAGGATATCGACATGGATGGTTATCCGGACCTGGCGGTATCGCTTTTTGATGGGACCCGGCGTCTCTATTACGGGCGTGGAGATGGGACATTCGGCCAATCTATGCTGGAAGGATTTCTGGAGAATGCCCTGACCGAGTCGATCCGCGCGGCGGATTTGGACTTGAATGGGGTCTCGGACCTGATTCTGCTGAATTGTGAGATCGGCACGGGGGGAAAACAATCTATCGGGATTGTCTGTGGAAGCGGCCCACGGATGTATGAGGCGGCGGCGGTGTTTCGTACAGAGCGGCCTGCGTCACCGTTCTCGCGTCTTCCGATGGTAATAGCGGACTTTAACCGAGACGGCAGGCCGGATATTGCGGTCTGTGACAGCGCGTCGGATGATATTTTTGTGTTTATTAACCGTTCCGGCAGTGAGTGAGAGAATGACGGCAAGCGTGTTGCGCAGATCATGCAGGCTTTGGATTCTGGGACTCTTGTGGCCCCTGATACCGGTCGATTTCTGTGTCCGTGAGGCGCACTGTGGGGATCTTAATCGTCCGGTGTTTCTGGCCGGTCAGAACTGGGACAGCGGGTATACAGAGATGGTCTCTTCTGTGAATCCCGAAGGAGCCGACTGGGAGGCAGAAACCCTGGAGGGAAAGGGATTTCAGGTTTACAAGATCGGGGAGATGCCTTTAGCCGGTGTTTCCGTTGAAGACCGGGGTATCCGAATGGATGTTTATGCCTGGCAGGCGATACGGCTGCTTTCCAATCCGATTCCGGTTGGGACCGGCCCGATCACGGTTCGGATGAAGTTATACAACGAGGGGGGAATTCCGGCACGGGTTGCCGTTGCGTTTGTGGGTGCGGATGAGAACGGGAATTGGGATTTCAGGGACCTGGCATCCGGGGAACTTTTGGGCGATGAAATCCCGGTTACGGAGCGGGAGATTTCCTTTACTTATGAATCGACCTCACCGGTTGTGTTTCTGATTCTGCAGGCTGAGGGATCGACAACCGGCCTGTCCGTGGTGCATGTGCGGGAAATTCGGGTTCATCGAGGATGGTGGCCGAGCGATTTGGCGATTGCTCCAACCCGTTTGGCATTGTATGAGGATTTTGAGAAGAATGAGGTTCTTTTGCAACGGAATGATCGTGTAAGCACCGTTTTCGGCGCCATGTTTTCGATGGACACGCATACGAGAGTGCCGAACGGATTGGGACGATGCCGATTGATGCAGACACGGAAATCTACCGATGTGATTCAGCAGTATATGTCTGCACCGGCCGGACTGTCGCCGGTTATCCTTCCGGCTCAGGTGGAGGCACATGTTTGGGTGCGCCGATTGACCAATGAGGACGAGGGGGATTTCTACCTGGGATTGACGGATGACGATTACACGGCGGTGGTATCCGTGCGGGTGGCGGATTTGCCGATAAATACATGGCGTCAGGTGCGCACGGGGGGCACATTTCGGACTCAGGGGGCCATGGACCCGACCATCCTGGTCCAGGTGGCGGGCGGCCCGGCATCTGTGCTGGTGGACGATATGGAGCTCCACGCGCCGCATGATCGGAATATCTACTGGGAAGCGGGGGCCAGGCCAACGGCGACTTTATCGCCTGCATCCACGCCACGGAACACGCCGACTCCTACTCCAAAGCCGGCGGCCTCTCCAACCTGGCAACTGACACCTATAGCGACCCCGGCGGTCAATGGCCTGACGATTATCAGCGCATCCGCCACGGATGATCCGGACGCGATCAGTGAATCTGTGTGGGTTGTCGAGATTGACCGTTTGGCGGTTGAGAACCCGTACCCAGCCCCGGTAGCACCGGCCCGATCTCAGTTTGATCCGGTTCCGGGCACGGCATTCATCAGCAGTACTTCACGCGCAGGGATTGAAAGAAGGCCGGATACCCCCGACAGGATTCTGTTCCGGGTTCCGTTTACCATGCCGAGTCACTTTTCTTCTTCGTTGATGCGGATTCAGACGTCATTTGACGGCGAGTTGCGCGCGGAATTGAATGGGGTGTTTCTGTGGAGTTGCGGTCGGACGCCTTATGAAGACATGGCTGCAAATCATTCTCAGCTGCGTCCGGGGCCGAATGAGTTGACGTTTGAGCTGAACCGGAAAGATGCGGCGGTTCTTGCATTCAGTTTCCGACTTGTGATTACATGGACTCCGTAGCGGCAAACGTGGGTGGGGGCATTCTGGAGTTGGAAAATCCCTCATCCCAACCCTCTCCCGGTGGGAGAGGGAGAAGTCAGGTTCTCCCGGGGGCGGGGGGAGGAACTGGGTGGCACAGGTTTCCGGCCTGTGGTCATGCAGGTTTTTTTTGGAACAGTATTTCGTTTTCAGACTATGGGAAGGCAAGATTCGAACGAGGTTTAGTGCAGTGTAAATGGATGGTCTTGACATATATCGTTATTGCAAGCAGCGCTCCGGCGGAGTCCGCGAAGGGTTGCGACGCCCATCGACAGGCACGGAGGCCTGTCCTACCAGTGAGCCAGGCGTCCCTGTCGGAGCGAGGCTCGCGGTGATGTGGCTCTGTAAAGGCAATTCAGTAACAGGACATCAGAAAGACTAACGAACATGCGAGCGAAACAAACCGGATCGGGAATGGCATTTCTTCTTCGTCGGATCGCCTTTTCGGCATTGCCCGTTCTCATTGCATCGGCGGCAATAGGCGGATCGCCGGAGACTGTCTTTAAATCTGAGAGTTTGCAAGGACGAATGTCTCCCGCAAGATTGGGGGAGATACAGAGGGGGTTGAATGCAACCGAGTCATCTGTCCTTGCCGCTCCCTTTCCTCTTGCCCCGCAGGATGGAAAAGTGTTTACCCGCGTGGAGGCATTGAGCGGGGTGATGTTTTCCTGGACAGGGGTGGAAGGAGCGGGATCGTACGTTCTTCAGCTGAATATCCTGGGAATCCTGCAAGAATACCCCACGACCGGGACCTATCAGTTTCTGTCTCTGAATTATCCTTCCGGGACCTCGGTTGGATGGACTGTGTGGGCCGTGGACCCATCGGGCATTGCAGGAGCGCATAGCGCGGTTCGGTCTTTCCTGATCGGCAGCGCGATTACGCCGACCCCGACACCGGTGGGCACACCGACGCCAACGGGGGTTCCGGAATTGCTTGGACCGCAAGACGGGGCGACATTTACCACGGGTCAGCTGCGCGAGGGAATTGAATTGAATTGGACGGGGATACCGGGGGTTTCAGGCTACCGAATCAATCTGACGCTGGATGGTGTTCCGATTGCGCCGCAGTACGCGGTAAACCCGCCGTATCGACTCATACTGGATTTGAATAAGGCAGGAACCCTCCGGTGGGCGGTACAGACACTGGGGGCATCCGGAGAACCCGGAACGAGCAGCGGCAGTCGCCTGATTCTGGTGATTGTGGGTACGGCAACGGCTACTCCGACGCCTGCGCTGCCGGATGCGCCGCAGCTCCTGTCGCCGGAAGACGGGGTGTGGATTCGAAGCGGCGAGTGGACAAACGGTGTCGGGTTTAGGTGGACGGAGGTCACGGGGGCGATTCGGTATGCGCTTCAGGTCCAAAGCGGGTCCCGCGTGGAATACTGTCGGGAGACCCCGGAGTTGTCGGCGCGAGTTGTTCTTGATCTGTTGGCGGAGAGGGATTTGTTCTGGTCAGTGGCATCCGTGAATATCGCCGGGGCAACGGGGGCTTATGCACCTGCACGAAGAATCCGTGTGCGTCACGGCGCACCGGGAGATCTGGATTTAACGGGAGCAGTGGGAGCCATAGATGCGTACCTGTTTTCTTCGACATGGGCGGATAGCGGTTCGGCCCCGTTGTTTTATCGCGGCGACCTGGATGGGGATGGAACGGTGACGAAAACCGACTTGCTTGATTTGATCGGGATACGGAGTCGAACGATGGGAGGGTTGTCGAATCGGCCATGAGAACACGGATTAAGATTTGCGGGATTACATCGCCGGAAGACGCGCGGTTTTGTGTGGATGCCGGAGCGGATGCGCTGGGACTCAATTTTTGTCCGGCCAGCCCGCGTTTTATCACGATTGATCGGGCCATGGAGATTGTGGCGTGTGTTCCCTTGTTTGTCAGCCTGGTGGGGGTTTTTGTGGAGCAAAGCGGGGAGGCGATTCGGCGGATCATGGAGCGTGCAGGTTTGCATTTGGCGCAGGTTTATGGAGCGGAGATTTCGGAGATTCCGATTGTCCCGATTCTTCGAGTGAGACGGATTCGGTCTGCCGAGGATGTTCGGGCCCTGGAGGCGATGCCGGACCCCGTTGTTCTGGTAGACACGTATCGGGAGGATTTGCATGGGGGCACGGGGGAGACATTTGACTGGGCGCTGGTACGCAAGGTGGCGCAAAAGAGGCGGATTATTCTGGCGGGGGGGTTGACACCGGAGAATGTCGGGGAGGCGATTCGTCTGGTTCGACCGTATGCGGTGGATGTGGCGAGCGGGGTGGAGTACTCCCCCGGGCGGAAGGACCATGAGCGAGTGTCCCGATTTGTAGAGGCGGTACGGATGTCGGATCAGGAGATGGAGAGGTCCGGGGGGTGAGTGGGGATTATCGTTTTTCGCGATCATCCCGGCGTTCACGAAAGACCATGCGATGACCGGATTTTCTTTCTTCAAGGCGTTCATCACGAAAGTGGAGTCGCATTCGCATGACTCCGCGTTCCTGGATTTCATCTTCCAAGGCTCTCTCGGTGGCCTCCATTTCATCGGCGGTGTTTTTCAGTTCATTCCGCTGCTGAACCAGTTCCTCCATTTCTTCGGATTCGACGCCGATCATCTGGCGCATTTCCTCGGCGGATTCCGGGAGCAGGTCCCGCAATGTAATTGTTCGTCCGTCCGGCCCGGTCATTTTCCCGCCGCGTTCGAGCAGTTTTTGAATTTGTCGATCCAGGGTTCCGCTCAGTCCGGATTTTTCACGGAGTGACTCGGTGAGGCAGGCGATAATCATGTCACACAAATTGACTTGCAGTCCGACGACTTCCTTCCATTTGCGCACGAATTGCAGCCGATAGCGCAAGGAGGCCTTGAAGTCGGGGTGGAGTTTTGTGAGGTCCAGGTTGGCCTGCTGCCTGGCCTGCGTGAGTTCGGCACGGGCTTCTTCAATTGCCTCCTGATTGTGTTCCAATTGTGCTTTTTGAAGTTGGTCGACGGCGACGAGGACCCGTGCGAGGTTGATATTATCGCTCATGACTTTCCGGATGCGCTGGTCGGCGGAAAGGAGATTGTCTTTCAATGCCCGCATCTGGGATTTTGCAATGCGTAAGGGGGCCAACATACTGCGGATGGTGGAGGGATTGGCTTCGGGCCGGGCAACCAGTTCGGTTCCCAAGTTTTGCGCCAGTTCGATGGAACCGACATAATCCTCGAAAAGGTCTTCGCCGTCGCCCTGCAATAATTTATGTTCGAACGGGGTTTTGGCCTCAGAAAGGCCCAATACACTGGTGAGAAGATCCGCTACCATAGGACAATTTTCCTCCCGGCGCTTTGAAGTGGAGAGCGTCCGGTAGTGATGTCAGATCTTATTGTGGGATTAGTATAGCCTTCTAAAGGTGTGTTTTCAAAAGTGTTGGAGGGTGCGGAGGAGGTTTTTTGCGGTTGCCGGAGAGTGTGATCGGATCGCGAGACGGAACAGAAGAGGATGCTGCAGAATATGGATTTATCGAGAGTCGATAAGGAGAATGAGTGGGCTGAGGTGGAGCGGATTTGCCGTGTCCGGCATCCGCACCTGCTTCCCATGGATGCGAAGGAAGTTGCGGATACGGAAGCGTTCGATCTTGAATCATTTCCATTTGATCCATCGGACTCTATGGAAATTGAAGGTTTGTGGCAGGAGGGGTGCGGTTTGTTGCTTCTTTTCGACCCGCCTGGAAGCCTGATTGCCTGGGTATGCGAAGAGGTTATGCGGTGCAGGGACCGGATGGTGGTGTTTATCCTGCGAGATCGTGGCCGATTGCTACGTGTGATCCGGTCGGCATGGGAAAGAGGATGGCTGGATAAGCCGGGAATGTATTGGGCGGATGGCGAGTTTCTGGGGTTGCAGCTTCGGGAAATCTTTCTCAGGAATTCGCTGATTCTTTATCGGCCGGACTGGGTGAGGCACTATATTTCGGTTGAGGCGGACCCATCGGCATGGGGGCACCTGGACAGGGAAAGTGAGATATTCAGTTCGTGGTTTGTGGAACAACGGGAAGCCCACAACGGGCGGTTTGCGGGGATGCGGGATCGGATGAAAGGAACCGTTCGAGTGTGGGGATATGTGTTGAGCGGTCCGGGGGTATACATCCATGGACCCATGTTGGCGGCGCTGGGCAGGGGTCTGAGAGAGGCGGGCATGGAGGCGGAGGTCTGTTCGGTGGAGTCGCGAGACCCGGCGATT
>JAKPRU010001066.1 GCA_029557025.1 Candidatus Omnitrophota bacterium
CACCGATTTATATCGGTGGAAACCCGAAGTCCTTCTCCCCTGAATCACGGCCACCACTCAGGAACGGTTCGATATGCGATGAGTAGTCTATTTTCCCAAGCCTGACATAGGTTTGGAATTTCAAGCCCGTGATTCCTGGGCGGTTGTCGAGGACGTGAGCCGCCAGCATCGTGTCCCAGAGCCACCCCCTCGGCGCCGTGTTCAGGATTACACGGCTCCACGCATCCTCAAATTTCAGATTGGACGCAATTTTCAGGATGTTGCGGTGACGTAGGACTGCTGACCAGGCGTCCATCAGATCGGGATGGAATAGGAAGGCGGTCGCCTTGTCCCGGTCGTCACAGTACGCAATGGATACAATTTGATGACCCTTGCGTTGGGGTTTCAGTCCCGTGGTCTCATAATCGAAGGCCAGTTCAAACAATTCCCGGTCCGCCCGGCGGATCAGTTGGAGCAACTTTCCCCTGATATAGTCCCGGGTGTGTCCCTGGCGTGTATCGAAGGTCTCAATCTCATAATTCAAGGCGGGGAACGGTGCACCCGCCAGGCGTACCGCCATTTCCAAATCCTGTTCCAGATAGAGGGTTGAAGAGTAGTCACCTCCCTCCTCGTTGCGTTTCACGTAGGAGGGATGGAACACGGGTACCACCCAGGCTTGATAGTCCTGATCGGGTATTGCCCATCCTCTCCACTTGCTGATTGAGAACGTTTCCTCCTTCCACTTGATACGGTGGCCGAGGAAGGATTGAACCGCACTCCCTCCAGCCAGCAGGATCAACTTCGGTTTGAACGATTGAATCTCCTCGAATAGGAACGTCCGGCAGCTGTCGATCTGAAGTGGGGTTGGCGTAGCATTGCGGGGTGGACGGCAATTGACGGCGTTGATCTTGCGGCAATCGGTGTTCATTTTAATTCCCGCATCGGCCAACTTCCGTTCCAAGAACCGTCCCGTCTCACCGCAGAATTGCGTCTGGCGTTTATCCTCCTCCGCACCAGGGGCCTCTCCTACGATCAGAATACCCTCCTTCCCACCACCCGTGGCCTTCATCTTCGGCGTGAGGCACGATTTATATAGGCCGCAAGCATTGCACCCGATCCGTGCCCGCCCGCTCCCGCCTAGGACGTGACTCGGAGGTATTTTGGGTTGTAGTAGGGTTGAGTTGAAAAATCCCTTCATTTTGCTTCCTTTCGGAACACCATACAATACTCGTGGCTCTTGGTGAATCGTTTGAATTTGATCACGTCCCGGATGAAGGCACAGGAACGTTTAAGGTCCACGATGTAGATGGTATGGAGTAGGAATCCGCTCTGTTGGAATAGGCGGATCAGATCGGCGTGATAGGCGAAGTAGGTATTACCCTTCACAAAGTCATTCACAAACCAACAACTGTAGGAGCCGGGTTTCAGGATGCGGTGGTTCTCCTGGATATGGTGCTGTAGGTTATCCAGGAATAACGAATAGGTCTTGTGGTTCCCGAGCTGATCCGCCTCTGGGCCATAATACTCTACATCCCAGTACGGCGGGCTGGTTATCGTGAAATCAGCGCACTCG
>JAKPRU010001069.1 GCA_029557025.1 Candidatus Omnitrophota bacterium
GTCTCCATCTTTTCGTGCATTTTATTCATCATGTCGGGTAATGAATCTACAACCGGAGCGCCCCCGCCGATGTAGACATTGACCGCGTTGAGATCGGCCACATCAAACACGGGATCATTCGGCCAGCAATTGCTGACTTCAATAGCGGGACGGGTCGGGTCCAGGCCGTGCGCCCGCTCGATTAACTCGATATTCCCCGCACAGACCATTTCGGATAATCTCCGATGTTCCTCAGATTCTTCCTTGGGGCGGATGCGGTTTTCATTACTTACGCTCCACATCATAACCGAGGGATGGTTGCACAGAGTTTCGATCATCTCGGTCAATTGGATTTTGGCGGCGTCGAGATTCCTGGTGGAATGACCGGGCCGTCCCCACTGGTACAGCGGCACTTCGCAGATTGTGAGCAACCCCGCCTCGTCGTAAAGATCGTAGGTCCCCGGCGAATGGGGATAGTGGCAGCGGACAGTGTTCACGCCCATTTTTTTCATCAGGTAGATATCGCGCCTCAGCGCCGCGTCATTCGGTGTCATACCGGTGTCGGCATAGTCCTCATAACGGTTGACGCCTTGAATCAGGAAAGGTTTCCCATTTAACAATAATTGTTCGCCTTTGATTTCAATGGAGCGGATCCCCACCCGGGCAGCCCATCGGTCGATTTGCCGGTTACTGTTTTTCTTATGAATCTCCAGCACCACGCGGTAAAGATTCGGACTGTCCGGCGACCATAACAAGGCATCTTGAACGCGGAAGGTAGAGGTCACGGAGGCGACATCTGCCTCAAAGCGGAGAGGGGTGACATGCTCCGCATTGAAACCGCCGCCGGGCGCATAGAGATTCGTCCTTAATACCAGGTCAGGCGGAACGGGGTCCTCCGGTCCGAGTTCGGATCGGATGACCGACTGAATCCGAACCGTCGGCGGATCGGCGGTCGCATCTGTTACAATTATCGTGTGGTCAATATAGACTTTCTCCGTTACTTCTAACCGCACAGAGCGATACAGCCCGCCGTGATTCCACCAGTCATGTCGCTCACCGGGGCAGCGTTCCGGCAGGGATAGATTGTCTACCGAAACGGCCAGGGTATTTTCTTCTCCAAACCTCAGAAACTCATGAATCGGGAAAGAAAAGCGGAGATAACCTCCTTCATGGACCCCAGCCCTGTTGCCGTTTACGTAGAGAACCGTACGGTAATTCGCGCCATCCGATGTAAAAAGGATACGCTTGTTAGTCCAGAACTCCGGGATGAATACTGTTTTTCGATACCAGCCATACCCCTCATAGCTCCAGAGGTCCGAGAATGATCGGTTCCAACTGCTGGGAACGTTGATATCCCACCAGGCGTCGTCGTTGAAATCCGTGTCGATCCAGCCGTAATTTCGATCGCGATCATCCTTGGAACAGGTTTTCTGATCCGAGGTGTTCTCCTGGAGAAATGCATGATTATACTGCAATTCTTCAAATGCCGGAAAGAATTTCCAAACGCCATCCAGGTTTAAGATGGAATGGCCGTCGATCTCCGCCCGGACACCAATACCCGAGAAGAACGCGGTGAATAGAACCAGCCCTGGAACCCAATGTGTTGTCTTCATGCGGGAAATCCTCGCTGTGTAGTAAAATGGCGCCGTTTGGGCGGGACACATTGAACAAGATTGATGAATTTAACGGCACAGGCAGGGGGCTGTCAACCCCAATTGGAGATAATAAGCGGATGCACAGGAGATGAGTGTAACGACACGGCCATATAGATGTAATGAGCCATGTCGCGCTCCGGGCCACGGGATGGAACAGTAAGCACCTGATCGGGGCTGTGTCATTCCGAACGAATCTGAGGAATCGCCGCGAAGATGCGGAGCCTTCCGCATCCGAACAGGAATCTTACTTTCCCAGAATCTTCTCTACCTCATCCCGGTCCACATCGGAGATGTACTGAATCCCGCTAACCGCGGCAGCTTCACGGGTGAGCGCCGCGATGTCGTCCCGTGAGATGTATTTCAGAGCAAATTTGCGGCTGCCGGCCATGAGTTGACGCAAGCCCTGATCCAGACGTTCGTAATATGTGTAAAGGCCCAGCGCGCCGGTAGGTAGTTTTTCAAATGCTTCATTGCCCAACTCCTGGCGAAGTTTCCCTGCGGTTACGAAAATCTCTTCCTTGGAGCATCCGAAACGCTCGATGTAGACGGGAACCTGGTGATCATCAATGGTGCGGCCGATTGTCTTGCCGACCATGGCGGCGGCAATCGG
>JAKPRU010001082.1 GCA_029557025.1 Candidatus Omnitrophota bacterium
ACGGCGGCGCAGGCCATTGCCGAGGGTCTCCGCGCGGCGCATGCGATTGACAAGGCGCTCGGTGGATGAAAATGTTACACAAAGATAATCAAGAACGTTGAATAAGGTTGATACATCCGAGAGGGAGGATGACCATGCGCCCACCGAAATCTCTTCTCACAGCCTTCTTTATTGCAGCCGTAGTTCTTGCATCCTTTACAAGCTGCGGAACCAGAGACAAATCGCTATTGACCGAGGAGGAGGTTGTCAACAGCCCGAAACTCCTTGATCGCCTTTACACGGTGCAATCGAAAGAAACGCTGGGGCCGGAAGACAATCCGGTCGAGGTGGCATGGTACAAGCTCAATCCGGGTGAGCAGACCAGCAACAACAACCTGCCGGAAGCCGTCGTGATCGCAAAGGACAGTCGCGGAAAGCAAATCAGACTCCCGCTCATGTCGGCGTTGATCGCGATCAAATGTCCATACTCCGTACTCAAAACACAGACCTCTATCTTGAGCGTTCGCTACGATCCGGGCGGAACCGCCTGGAACTCGCATAAGAACAGAATTGTATCCCTTTCCAAGGAGCATTCCCTGGAGATTCTGGGGGATGTCTCCTACATACAGGACGTGGACGATGACGGGTTGGATGATCTACTGACTGCTGAGGATATTTGGGAAGAGGGCTTGGGGATATTTAGCCATGCCGGGGCGCCGAGGACCTGGATCTTCTGGAAAACGGATGGGAACACGTTGGTTCAAGATGCAGAGAGTCACAGGGCATATTATGAGAATGAAATCAAACGAATCGCCGGGGAGATCGAGAAGTCCCCTGCGATGGCAAAGGTGGAATACTTCAGCCTGATTCTGAGCAAATTCCTGAACTACCGGGTGATGGGTCGCACGGAAGAGGGATGGCAGGAATTCAACCGCGATATTCAACGGTTTGACAACGAATCCTTCCCATCACTAGCTAGGGATCGGCAGATCCCGATTGCGGAGATCGAGAAGAAGATACGGGAGAGTTTGGGGGGATAGGGATCAAAATAGATCTAATTGCGGCTTCCTGAATCGGATAATCTGCTTTATTCGTCCCGGTTGCGCCCAGT
>JAKPRU010001098.1 GCA_029557025.1 Candidatus Omnitrophota bacterium
CCCGTGAAATGCAGGTTGATCTCATCCATCGGGAGTACCTGGGAATACCCGCCACCCGCCGCCCCGCCTTTGATCCCGAATGTGGGGCCGAGAGAAGGCTCCCGAAGGCACAGACAATGACGTTTCCCCATTTTGCCGAACGCCTGAGCCAACCCGATGGACGTGACGGTCTTCCCTTCCCCAGCGGATGTCGCTGTCATCGCCGTCACAAGAATCAGGCGTCCATTTGGCGAATCAACCAGGCGATCCAGCACATCCAGGTGTATTTTCGCCTTGTATTTCCCATAGAGATCGATGTCATCTTCAGTCAACCCGATGGACCTTGCCACCTCAGTTATCGGCTTTAACTGTGTCGCCTGTGCAATTTCGATGTCACTCAGCACATTCCCACTCCTTCTTCCTGGCAATCTCAAATAATAGACGAAATTATAGTGGCCGTTTTCGGCGGATTGAATGGCGGTTTCGAAGCGCGTTCCGGTCCGCCGCACGGGGGACACAACCTATTATCCGTATTGACTTGTTTGGTATAGTCGGCTTCCGTCAGCCCGAATTCATGCTATAGTATAATTTGGGGTGTTGGATCTGCAAATAAGATTTAAGGAGAAGGAATGATGCGAAGAGACGCCATCCGAGGATTCACTCTGATCGAACTGTTGATTGTCGTGGCAATTATTGGGATTCTGGCGGCAATTGCCGTTCCCAATTTCATGAATGCGCGAACGCGGGCCAAGATCGCGCGTGTGCAGGGTGATTTCAGCGCGCTGGCGAACGCTTTGGAAACCTATCGTCTGGATAATGGGCGATACATCAGCCGCGCGGGAAACCTCTCCAATCCCAGAAGGTTCTATCCGTTGACCTCGCCGGTCGCCTATATCAGCCAGGGCCGTTGGCCGGATCCCTTTGCAACAGAGTACATAAAGGCCCCTGACGGCGATTCCATGAACTATTGCTACGAATCGGATGGATGGCCCGAAGCCTACGCAGGCTATATGACCAAAAAGTTAAACAACTCGCCACATATTTTCTTACATGGGAGACAGAATTCCTATCTGTACGCTCTGATTTCTTGCGGACCGGACATGGATTTGCAGGCAGATGCCGGGGCAAAAAGCCAGCCTCAGGATGTGTTTTTCCTGTACGATGCGAGCAACGGCACAACCAGCAACGGGGATGTGATCCGATTCGGCCCGTAAGGAAAACCGGGTGGTGGTCAATTCGCTTCCGCTAATCGCTCTCTTCCGAGCGCGGCTGCTCCCAGAATAACCGCATCATCCCCCAACTCTGAGGCCACAACGCGGACATTTTTGCAGCAGATCGGAAAAGCGATCTTGAACGCTTTCTTTCGAACCTGCTTCACAAAAAGTTCGGGCAAGGCCTCTACAACCCCACCGCCCAGAACCACAACTTCCGGACTGAGGATATTCAGCAGGCTTCCCACGGCAATGCCCAAGTATTCGCAAGCGGTTTTGAGGACTTTTTCAACAACCGGATCGTTCGCCTCGAAGGCTTTCTTCAGTACGCTGCTTGTGATTTGGCTCATATCCCCTTTTACCAATTCACGAATAATTGACGATTTCCCTGCTCGAATTGCAGACTCAATTTCACGCTGAATGGCCGTGCGGCTTGAAAAGGCTTCCAGACACCCTCGGTTCCCGCATCCGCAGACCGGGCCGTCCGGATCCAGAATCATGTGCCCCAATTCGCCACCGTTCAGACTGAACCCATGGTGCAGCCTCCCGTTGATGATCACCCCACCGCCGAGGCCGGTTCCCACAAAAAGCCCGATCACATCCTGCACCCCTCTTGCCGCACCGTAGACGAATTCTCCGTATGTGCCGACATTCACATCGTTATCCACAAATACGGGAACCGAAATCCGGGATTCCAGTTCATCTTTGAGATGAACATCGACAAATTTCAGGTTCGGGGTGTCGATAATGATGCCACGAATCGGATCAAGCGGCCCCGGTGCGCCCACACCGGCCGATACAATGTCACTCATTTGGAGACCGGCCTCTTCAACCGCCTCCCGGGCACAGGCCGCCATCCGGTCCAATACATCGGCGGGACCCTTTTCTGATTTTGTCTTTCGTTTGCTTCTGGATAAGACCTTTCCGCCCGGATCGACTACCGCAGCGAGAATCTTTGTTCCACCTAAATCAATGCCCAGAACCGGGCGATCCTGACGATTGACGTTCAATGGAGATTCCTTTCTTTGTCAGGTGAGAATATCCTCAATTTCCTCTACCAGATTTTCAATACTCTTCAGGTCCTTCCGGCGGCCCTTCTTCGGCTTGACATCCAGTCTTCGGATGCTGGAGATAACCTGGTCATACTGTTCCGATGTCAGTTCAAGGTCGGAGTCCTCCAAACCCATTGCCTCCACATTCTCCACCAGGCGTTGGATCATTGCGGACCCCCGGACAGAGTAAAAATCAACAATTTCCTGAAAAAGAGACCGCAGGCGGCGCAACTCCAAAAGCAACTCTTCACGTTGTTCTTTTGTGATTTTCGAGGGTACTTTCTGTTGACGAGGCTTGCGGGATGCGGATTTCGATACCATGGTGTCTTCCTATGCCTTTTTTCCCCTGCCTTCTCGCTGAGAAGGCACATTGCAGGCAACAAACGAGAATAGCAAATCCGTACTATCCTACTCCCAAGATACAAGCGAGCTTGGCCTGCAATTCCAGCTGCACAGCCCGGGGGGAGCGATTCCCATTGATTACTTCAAACCCAAACCTCTCCTGAAGCCCCGAGAATTCGGTCTGGACACGCCGTTGATATTTGACGAAGCTGTCGAACATATCCTGCGAGATGCCGATGTCCATCCCGGATTCCCAGTAATCCAGGGTACTGTGTTTCTCAAAATTGCGTTCGATGAGATTCTTGGGACTGACTTTCAGATAGAAAACCGCATCCGGGACAAGCGCCACACCCAGCAGAAGATCCTCGATCCACTTGCGTTCGATTCCGCGCACATAGGCCCGAGCAAGCAGAGTATAAATATAACGATCCGCCAGAACGATGAATCCGGCGCGCAAAGCGGGAATGATTCGGTTCTCCAGTTGGTCCATGAAATCGGTCGTGTAGAACAGATTCATAGTGATGCGTCCCATCACATTCCCCTGCTTGGCCTTATCAAGTTCGGGACTGATGAGGTTGGACCGACGCAATCCCATACTGACCGTGGCGCGTCCGTGCCCCTCCAGCCAGTCGTTCAGCATGGCGATCTGGGAGCTTCGCCCGGAACCGTCTGCCCCCTCAATCACGATCAGGCTTCCCTGCAACTCGTCCAGCTTGACACCGGGAATCCCTTTGCCGTACCAGGATTTGGGTCTATGAGGAGAGGTCATCATCACTTTTTTCCTCGCAGCCGATAAGATGCCAAGTCGATGCGTTCCGCCACTATCCTGCGGACCTCCTGTTGCATCACCTCGATCGATTGTGTCGCATCGATTACCACAAAACCGAATTCATCAATCATCTTCTCGTATTCCTCGTTGATTTTTCCCTGGAAAATCGAGAAGGACTCGTAAGGATCCTTGGAAAACCCCATATCCATTCCTGCTTCGTGATATTTCAGAACAGGCCGCCCGGAAAGGATACGGTCCAAGGCGACCTGAAGAGGGACCCGGAAGAAAAGAGTGATATCGGGAACAGTGGCAAAACTGTAAACGGAACGAACCCATTCCCGGTCGCAACCACGTGTCGAGTCGCGTGCAAACGCCGTAAACTTATACCGGTCGCACAAGACGATGTATCCGGCCTTGAGAAGAGGAAGGACCTGACGTTCCCACCGATCGGCGAAATCCGTGCAATGAATCAGGCAAAATGTCGTCGGAGTGAGCAGATTTTGATTCTTCCCCCTCTTGGTGGCGCTTTTAACAAGGTCCGAAGAGTTCCACTCGGTGAAAAAGACCTTGACACCCTCCAATTCGAGCCATCGTCTCAGCAAATACACCTGCGTGGACTTTCCGGAACCGTCCAATCCTTCGACTGCAACAAGTTTCCCTTTCATTTCTTCGATTCTCCATCATCCGCATCGAATGATCGTTCGATGCAGTTTTCCTGCCCCCGAATCAGAATGCGGACTTGATTCGATCCAAAAGAGCTAAAGGAAAAAACTTCAACCCCTTACGGTTTCCTATCAGTATTACACCGACACACAACAAAAGCAATGCCTTGAAAAACATTTCATCACGCGGCTTAATACAATCGGTTGACTTTGAGTCCCAATTGCCTCCAATATACCTGTAATAATTAGATAGTACCTTCCGTCGAAGACAACTTCTACGCCCGGCTCGATGTTCAATTGTCCGCCGTGGTCAACAAAGACATTTTCCTGAACCAAGTATGGTGAATGTTCTCTGTCCCAAATGGTGATGTCACCTATGTAAGCTGATTCACCGACAATCTTAGTCCACACCGTGTCGGCTGAAATGGTGGAGTTGGACGAATCAATCACGGTTGGCCAGACATTCAGACCGGAAATTCCCAGGATAACTGCGAAGCAAATGGGTTTCATTTAAGTTTCTCCCTGCTCCTGCTGTTTTTATATCATCCTCTGCGCGGCGCGGTTTGGGACGCGAAACAGATACATCTACCCTGCTGGTCTCTCGCGGAGGACCTTTCCGAGTCAATTTCCTTTTGAATCAGCTCAAGTTTTCAGTAAAACCCCGCATCCAGCTCGACCGATCCTCGCGTATCGGACTGCAACCCATTTTCCCGTGTCAACCCCATTTTTGCGAAATGTTTATTTTACAGATGGGGTAACAGAATGTTTCTTTTGCGTTTGTTGCATGGTGTGTAGTGGGCTAGCCCGCAGACGGACTGGATCCCACCCTACATCCTGGATTCCGGCTTGTGCCGGAATGACGGGTGGCCGGCGGTTACGGGCAGAGATGCGACAGGCAGAGACGCGACAGACAGGGACGCGACAGGCAGGGACGCGACA
>JAKPRU010001100.1 GCA_029557025.1 Candidatus Omnitrophota bacterium
AGCGAGCGAGGAAGCCGACAAGGCTTTGTCGCTGCTTTGCCTGCGTTTGTCATCCACGAAGACAAGAGTAGAGATCTTTCAAAAAGGCTTTATCTTTCTGGGCGCCAAGTTTGTTGGGAAAGACCTGATTCCCGCGTTGCCGCATCCATACGAAGCAGACTTTACTCCCCGACCGCTTCAATCCACGCGCCGTCCACGGACGCAGTCGATTCCTCACCCTCTTCTGCGAACTCTTTATATACAAGATATACAAGAACAAGGCAGTTACCTGGCGCGTCGTCACGACCGGCTTGTGGTTCTGCATGGAAAAAACACCCTGGTCGATCTTCCCGCTCATTATGTGGATCAGATTTTCATTTTCGGACGAGTTCACATCTCTTCCGCGGCCACATCCTTTTGCCTTTACCGGAACATTCCGATTCACCTCTTCACCAGCCATGCCAAGTATAACGGGGTGATTCGACGTTTAGACAATTCTGACGTTCACCTCCGCCGGGCACAATTCGCGAAATCGGAAGACCCTTCTGAACGGCTTGGGTTCTCCCAAGCGATTGTGGAAGCGAAAATCTGCGCTTGTCGGGGCCTTCTGATGCACCATGCCCGAAACCACCCGGACGTGGACCTTTCGCCGGAAATCGAAAGCCCGCTTCGCAGCCTCTCGCGTGCTGGCGAATCCGACAATCTGGCCCGGTTGCGGGGTATTGAGGGCAACGCCGCTGCGGTGTATTACCGTGGTTTTGCCAAGTGTTCCCGAGGGGCCCTCTCGTTTACGCACCGGGTACGGCGGCCCCCCACTGATCCGGTCAACGGTCTTCTCAGCTTTGCTTACACGATGGACCTATTTTTACCTGTACCTGATTCTGGACATTTTCAGTCGGTACGTGGTGGGCTGGATGGTGGCGAGTCGGGAATCGGAAACCCTGGCGAAACGATTGATCGAGGAGACCTGCGCGAAACAGAACATCCAACGGGACCAGTTGACCCTTCATGCGGATCGGGGCTCGTCCATGGCCTCGAAATGCGTGGCGATGTTACTGGCCGACCTGGGGGTGAGCAAAACGCACAGTCGTCCGCACGTGTCCAACGACAACTGCTATTCGGAGAGCCGGTTCAAGACCTTGAAATACTGCCCGGCATTTCCGAAACGATTCGGCTCCATGGAAGATGCGCGATTATTCTGTCGGGAGTTTTTTGCGTGGTACAACACAGACCATCGTCATTCCGGGATCGCCTGGCTGACCCCGGAGATGGCGCATTTGGGCCAGGGAGAGACGGTGCTGGCGGCACGGCAACAGGTGTTGGCGGAAGCCTATCGCGAGCATCCGGAACGATTTGTTCGAGGAACCCCGGCGGTGTCCGCACTACCGGAAGCGGTCTGGATCAATCCTCCAGACCCACAGAATGCACAACAACAATTACTCACTAATTTCCAAACGGAACTGTCTCACTGTACTTGACACATTCCGGGGCGCAAGTGGACCTATGGGTAGAAGAAACAGAGGCTGGGGAAAATGGTGAGGCAGGTCGCCTGTTACGCCATGCTAAGGTTGAAATGTTGCCTAATGATGGTCTATCCATGCTTGGTGCGAACGAATGGTGGGAATCAGTCGTTTTCTCATGGCCGGGTCTGCATGCCAGATCGATGAACGCTTCCCGCGAAGGCACGATATTGATAGGATTGATCATCCATAGGTGGTCTGGAAGAGATTCAGAGTTCTAAGCGTGGCTCGCGGGTAATCAATGAAAGCAAGGATAATAGACCATGTTTCCATTTTCGTCCAACAGATCGAGGTCTTTTCCATGGCGTATCTGCGTGATTGTGCTGCTATTGGCCATCGCGGTCATTGTCGGATTGATCCTATGGAAACCGAAGGTCCGCCTTCCGGAGAAGACAGCCTCCGAGGTTCCTATCGCCAAGG
>JAKPRU010001104.1 GCA_029557025.1 Candidatus Omnitrophota bacterium
CGGTTTAGAAACTCTGGGTAAAGGCGAAGGTTATGTTGCCCGTCAGATTACAGGCTGGATTGATAGGTATCAGAAAGCAAAAACAGACAATGTTCCGGATTTTAAAAGAGTGAGTCAGTGGCTGACAGATAATATCAGAGAAGATGTAGCTACTTGTGTGATCCATAATGATTTTAGGTTTGATAATGTCATCCTGAATCCGGAGGATTCTTCAGAAGTTTTGGCGGTGTTGGATTGGGAAATGGCCAAGCTGGTTGAACTCCACGTCCGATCGCAGGGCGTGGATGTGCGAACCGAAACCAGGGCGCTGGAAATCCAGGGAACAGGGGATGAAATCTGTTGCGTGAGAACAAACAATGGTGAAATCCCTGCGGAATTCGTGATTCTGAGTGTGGGAGTCCGCCCGAATGTGTCTCTGGCAAAAGAGGCCGGGCTTGAAATCGGCGGGACCGGAGCGATCCGGGTAAACAGACGAATGCAGACCTCCGACTTGGATATCTATGCCGTCGGCGACTGTGCGGAGTCCAGGAACCTGGTTACCGGACAACCCTGCTATGTTCCGCTCGGATCGACTGCCAACAAACAGGGACGAGTGGCCGCACTGAATATCGCCGGGCTGGAGGATATGTTTCCGGGTGTGTTGGGCAGCACGGTCTGCCGGGCATTTCATTTCACCGTTGCCCGAACCGGCCTGAGTGAAACACACGCGCGAGAGGCCGGGTATGATGTTGTGACGTGCCTTGTTCCCGGCCCCGACCGGGCACATTACATGCCCACCGCGAAACTCCTTATGCTGAAACTGGTTGTGGACCGCGCTACCGGGCGATTGCTCGGCGCACAGGCCACCGGGCCGGGAGAGGCCGCCAAGCGCATTGATGTGGCGGCCACCGCCATTACCGCCGGAATGACCGTCGATCAGGTCTCCAAACTGGACCTGAGTTACGCCCCGCCGTATGCCCCGGCAATGGATAATCTAATCACGGCTTGCGATGTGGTTCGCAACAAGATTTCCGGCGCAATGGTCGGCATCACGCCCATGGAATTGAGAAACAAACCGGCAAATTCTTATTTTTTCCTGGACGTTCGCAGTCCGGGGGAGGTCGCGAAGGTCGCGCTGCCGGGGGCCGTCAATATCCCGCTGGGAACGCTGCGTGACAGGGTAAATGAAATCCCGCGCGACAAGGAAATTGTTGCGTTCTGCCAGGCCTCCATGCGAGCCTATGAGGCGGCCCTGATTCTGAGAGCGAACGGATTCGATAGAGTGAAGGTCCTCGACGGTGGCGTGGCAATGTGGCCCTACGAGAAAATTGGCGGAAAACGATAAGCCATACCGGTAATTCGGCCTGCAAGGAGAAATGATTCATGAGTCAAGAGGAAATCCGGGAAACCGGCTCGGAATGCCCATCGAATTGCACCGCCAAACGTGAACCCCACACGCATTCTTTCCCTTATGAGGAATCCCCCGAAATGCAGCGGGTCGCCCAACGGATGCGGCGGGTGAAACATCGGATTCTGGTCCTGTCGGGGAAAGGCGGTGTCGGCAAGAGTACGGTTGCGGTGAATCTTGCTGTCGGGTTGGCTCGGTCCAAAAAACAAGTCGGCCTGATGGATATTGATATTCACGGTCCCAGCGTTCCGAAATTACTTCATTTGGAACGTCGCGCGCTCAATATGCAAGGCGATACCATTATCCCGATTACTGTCGGAGACCGGATTAAGGTCATGTCTATCGGCTTCTTTTTGCCGAGCGAGGATGTGGCGGTAATCTGGCGCGGTCCGCGCAAATACGGGCTGATTCAACAGTTCCTTGCCGATGTGGAATGGGGGGATCTGGATGTCCTTGTTGTGGACTCGCCTCCGGGAACCGGCGATGAACCGTTGGGAGTCACCCAGATGATCGGAAAAGTAGATGGGGCCGTAATTGTCACCACGCCCCAGGAGGTCGCCGTGTTGGATGTCCGAAAATGTGTCACATTCTGCGAACAGTTAGGCGTTCCGATTCTCGGCATTGTGGAGAATATGAGCGGATTTGTCTGCCCCAAGTGCGGAGAGCGCTTCGACATTTTCAAGAGTCGCGGCGGTCAAAATCTGGCAAAAGAAGTCGGCGTCCCCCTGCTGGGAACCATTCCCATCGAGCCGGAAATCGTCGCTGCCTGCGACAACGGTGAACCGTACCTGGAAAAGTATTCGTATACCGATGCTGGGCGGGCATTTGATGGCATCGCTCAATCCGTTCTGAAAGCGCTGGCGAACGGCCATCGGGACATGGATGATATCCACAAGAAGGAAGGTCGGCTATGAGTCAATATGTGTTCGGTCCGGTGCCGTCGCGCCGTCTGGGGCGCTCTCTCGGTATTGATTTACTGCCGCTGAAAACGTGCAGCTTCAACTGTGTCTACTGCCAGGTAGGCCGGACGACCTGTCTGACCATTGAGCGGGGGGAATGGGTTCCGACAGGGCCGGTTCTGGATCAGGTCAGACAGAAAATCGCCGGGCCGATCAGGCCCGATGTGATTACTTTCTCCGGTTCCGGTGAACCGACTCTCCATTCGGGAATCGGCGAGATTATCCGTGGGATCAAGTCATTTACCCAAATCCCCGTGGTGGTCCTCACAAACGGCTCTCTCTTGTGGATGCCGGAAGTTCGTCGGGATCTGCTGCAGGCCGATATCGTGGTTCCTTCGCTGGACGCCGGTTCGGAAAGTCTCTTTCAATATGTCAATCGCCCCCATCCGGAGATCTCCCTGGAAAAACTT
>JAKPRU010001119.1 GCA_029557025.1 Candidatus Omnitrophota bacterium
ATCTCCAGCATTTCCAGGATGTATGGACTCGGCATAAGTCGATTCTCCGGTAACAGGTCCGGTCATTATAGAGGGATCCGCGTATCCCCTGAAGATTGAATCTCGGATTGTTCGGGGGCATACTCGTAAGCCGCGTCACGCCGCGTGGTCAGAATGCGCAGGGTGTTGCCGTCGGATTGGAGACAGACCGTGCCGCAGCGGTCTGTGCGGAAAAACTGGGCGCCGATGCCCCAATACCGGCGTATCGTGCGCTCGTGCGGATGCCCGTACGGATTTCGTCCCACCTCGGCTACCGCGACTAACGGACGAAGATTCTCAAGAAACTCCCAGGAAGAAGAGTACCGGCTGCCGTGGTGCGGAACTTTTAAAACTACGGTTTTTCCCTTTGCGTGAAGATTGAGATCCCCTTCCGTCTCGAACCCGATATCGCCGGTCAGAACAACTTGAAGGTTTCGCCAGGAGAGCAATAAAACCAGGGAATCCTTGTTTGCTTCTCCTTCGACCGCACAACGCGCGCGCGGACCGGACGGATGAATAACCTGGAGACGGATATCCCGCAGCCCACCGATCTCATCCCCGGCGCGGGCAACCTCCCACGTTGCGCCGTTCCGTATCACCGCGTGACGAAATACCTGCCAGGAATCGGTTTCCGCATCTTTACCCGGGTCGATCACTAAGCCGACGGGAAACAGCAGGAGAACCTCCGGCAACGCCCCGATGTGATCGGCCTCCGGGTGGGTCAGAACAACCAGGTCGATTTGTCGAATCCCCTGATCGAGAAGGTATTCGACAAGACTTTCATAATGTCCCTGGGGTGCGCCGCCATCGACTAGAATTGTCGATCCCTGCGGTGTGCGAATGAACGTAGAATCGCCCTGTCCCAGAGATAGAAAATCTACCCGAAGGGGCCGCCAGAATGTGTTCAGCGTATCATACCAAACCCCTACAGTTGCCAGGGCAAGGCAGACCACTACAAGGCTGATCGGCCGTCTTCTGTGTGGTTTTCGGGATTCCTCCACGAGAGAAATACTTAGGAAAATCAGGGCGGCGGCGGCAAGCAAACCCACTCCGCAACAGGCCAATTCGATATGTGCAGAGAAGATCTTCGCAGTCACAATCATCCATTCGGTAAATGCTCGAATGACCGGTGCGAGAAGCCCTGCGAGTATCGACAGACCGATATGATGAAGAATCAGGAAGACATAAAGAAGAGGCAGGAGAAAGGAGAGAAGCGGAATAGCAATCAAATTCCCAAGAATGCTGCCGACACTGCACAGATGAAAATGATAGATAATGAGTGGGGAGATACCAAGCGTTACAACAAAGGAAGCAAGAACCAGTTGGGCGATATAGGACCACGGCAATGAGCGGGGCAACGGCAGGAATCGTGTACATCCCGGCAGAATGATAACCAGCACCAGGACGGCCATAAACGATAACTGAAAAGAAGGCAATAGTAGTTCATCCGGCCAAATCAAAAGAACCACAAGGGCGGCGGCAGCCAGCGCATTAAGACGATCTACCGGACGTTCCAGGAAAATCCCGCCCATCAGGAAGGCCGCCATGATTGTAGCACGAACCACGGGAACCTTCGGTCCCACCAGTAACAGAAAAAAACAGAGAAACGGAATCGCCAGTGAGGCGGCAATACGCTTCCGAAATCCCGCAAATCGCAGGAACCACAGCAGCGCACTCAGCAGCAGCGTGAGATGCAGACCACTGACTACCGTGATGTGTGCCAGGCCGCTTTTCCGAAAGGCTTCCTTAACTTCCCAGGACATTTGCGTATTGATGCCGAGACCGAGGGCGAGCAGCAAACCCGACTCCTCGGATGGAAACGTCTCACGGATCAGCCGATAGCTTTTGTTCCCGAAACCCCAGACAAATCCCATCAGCCTGTCTGAGAGAGAATGAGGCGGAACAGGCGGAGCGAATTTCACAGTAGTAGAGTCGGCATACGCACGGGAAACCTGAGCGCGGGCGTAGTAGAAATCCCGGGGCGAAAATCCCCCCGGCAGCATGGAACCCTGAAGTAGAGAAAGTTTCCCCTCCGCCCAAACCTGCTGACCGATGTCCGCACTCGGCTCGCTCCCGACGGAATACCACAACTCAACCGACCCGGGCACGGAGTAGGTTTTCTCATAACGTGTGATGGCTACCCGATTGAGCAGAATCCGCGCCTTGCCATCCCGAAACACCGGCGGTGCGGACACTCTACCGGTTAGAGAAACAGGGCCGAGTCCGGCCAGGTAGGATACTTGATCGTCGATGCGGCTTTGGCGAACGGAGATCAGTTCCGCGCGGATCATCCCGATGAGTATGGCCACAACCACGCCACAAATCCAGACGGCCTGTTTTATTCCCGGCGACCGTCTCAGTGCAAATAAAAGCAACACGCCGAAACAAACCAGAAGAAGCGCCGATGTCAAGAGTATAGAAACGGGGAAAGCCCATCCGATGGTCAGTCCGGCCATGTACCCCAATGCGATCTTTACCAGCGGACGGGCAGGCGGTTCCCGCAAACAAGGGTGC
>JAKPRU010001123.1 GCA_029557025.1 Candidatus Omnitrophota bacterium
ATGTACAAATCGGGGCGTCCACCGTATAATGGGTTCAACCCGGAACCATTCGGATCGGAATTTCGTCAACGCCATGAAGGAGGCCACGACATGCAGCAGATTCTCGATTTTTTGAAAAAGAACACCGTCGGTTACTTCGCGACCGTCGAAGGCCGGCAACCCCGCGTACGTCCCTTTGGGTTTGGACTGTATGAAGAAGGCGCGTTTTGGTTTTGCACCAACAACACAAAAAGCGTATACGCGCAATTGAAAGAGACTCCCTATGCGGAGATCTGTTTTTCCTCCGATGGGTATGCCCAAAACCTGCGGATTTGCGGTCAGGTCCGCTTCAGCGACCGACGGGAGGACAAAGCAAAAGTCATGGATGCCATGCCTGGCGTCAAGATGCTGTACCAGTCGCCGGACAACCCGGTTTTCGAGGTGTTTTGTCTGGAAAAAGGCCGGGCGGTTCTTGAGAAGTTCCCCCCGTCGGGTGAGCCGCACGTAGTGAAATTCTAGTCCGAATCCAGCAATGTCCTATAGGCATCCCGGTCGGTGGGCATCACACGGGATGTCTTTTTGTGCGGCGACGGGAATTGCGAGGGGTAATACAGATTGTCAGTCCCGCATCCGGACTGGTATCATTTTGTGGACACTACGGAAGACGACGGGAGCGGCCTCATGGCAGAAGGACATCTCAATCTGATTTTTCCGCAATGGCAGGGATCGTGGCCGGACGATCGGACGCTGCCCGGCGCGATGGACATTGTCGCCCGGTATTTCAAGGATCGGCCGCATCGGATCGTTCCCGTCGAGGCGGAAGCGACAGGGCTTCTCGAGAACGGAATCGCGGAATACCGCGTGATTCTCCGGCAGCTGGAATCCGCGCGCCGGGCCATCGGGGAGGAAAATCCGGAGACGATGTTTTCCATCGGTGGCGGCTGTGACGCGGACATCCTTTCGATCGCCTATTTTAACCGCAAGCTGGGCGGAGACATGGCGCTGTTGTGGATCGATGCACACGCCGATCTCAACATCCCGGCCACTTCACCGACCAAACGCTTCTACGGCATGCCGCTTCGAACACTCCTGGGAGACGGGGATCCTGCAATCCTCCGCATCCTGAACGGATCCCTGGACCCCGCCCGCGTCGTGCAGGTGGGCGTGCGGGAGCCGGATCCTCCGGAGG
>JAKPRU010001132.1 GCA_029557025.1 Candidatus Omnitrophota bacterium
CCTTAAACCAGCGTGAATAATTCACGAAGACTTGATAAAAAGCCTGAAATGTGCATCGCTATTGGTTATAATAGGAACTTGCAAGTAACCAATACAACCGAAAGGAGCACATTTCAGGTGAATAAAAGAGACCACAAAATCTACCTCCGTGACAAGCAAAATCTCGACAGCCGATTGGTAAGAAAGCAGTATGAAGACCAGCCCGATTCCATGTTCAAGGACGCCAACATCCACTATCAAATTGCCGAAAGAACCAGAGCAATCGGTTTCGGTGGAATCGGCGCTCTGCACAGACTGGTTTGCAAACTGGGATTGGACAGGGAGATCAACAAAAACATCGTATTGCTGAAAGTCCATGTGCCTTACTGGGAATCGGACCATGTTCTGAATATTGCATACAACGTTCTCACCGGCGGCACTTGTTTGGAAGACATCGAGCGACTGCGTAACGATGAAACCTACCTGAACGCCCTCGACGCGGAAAGGATTCCGGATCCGACCACGGCCGGAGATTTTCTGCGGCGTTTCGAGGATGAGACCTGGATCTTTGCGCTGCAGGAAACGATCAACGAAACAAGAGCGAAAGTCTGGGCGTTGCAGGACTCTTCCTTCCGCAAGGAGGCCGTCATCGATGCCGATGGCACCATTGCGGGAACCACGGGCGAATGTAAGGAGGGAATGGACATTGCCTATAACGGGATCTGGGGATACGCGCCGCTGATCGTGACGCTGGCCAATACTAACGAGGTTCTTTATCTCATAAACCGGCCGGGCAGCCGTCCTTCCAACGATGGAGCGGCAGCATGGATGGATCTGGCGATCGATCGGGTCACTCCTGTTTTCAAAAAAGTATGGCTCCGCGGCGATACCGATTTCTCTCTCACCCACAACTTCGACCGTTGGGATGAAAGGGTGGGATTTGTCTTTGGTTATGATGCCAAGCCGAATCTTGTCGCGATGGCCGATGCCCTGCCGGAGAGGCGCTGGAAGGCGCTCGAGCGGCCTGCACGCTATGAGGTTAAGACCGAAGAGCGCGAGCGCCCGGAGAATGTTAAGGAAAAAGTGGTCAAAGAAAGAGAGTTCAAAAACATCCGCCTCAGGAGCGAACAGGTCGCCGAATTCGATTACTGCCCCACCCATTGCAGCAAGACGTACCGGATGGTCGTCGTCCGGAAAAATCTCACTGTCGAAAAGGGCGAGAACCGATTGTTCGACGATGTGAGGTACTTCTTTTATATAACGAACGACCGAAAGATGACTGCGCAGGAGATTGTTTTCTTCGCCAATGACCGTTGTAATCAGGAAAACGTTATCGGACAGCTCAAAAGCGGGGTCAATGCGCTGAGAATGCTTTCGGATGGATTGATGTCGAATTGGGCTTACATGGTCATTGCCGCCCTGGCCTGGAATCTGAAGGCTTGGTATGGTTTGGTAACTCTGGAACCCGCAGCACGCCGGGATATCTTGCGGATGGAATTCAAACGCTTCTTGGGAAGTTTTGTTCAGATCCCCTGCCAAATCGTGTCCACTGGGCGTCGCCTCGTCTATAGAATATTGACCTATAGCCGGCATCTGGAAACCTTTCTGGCAACGTTTGACCATATTCGGGAATTGAAGTTTACGTGAAATTTACAGCGCCCGGCTATGCCCGGTCCTGGCGCTGATCGACAACCGGGCGAAAGGAGAAGACACAACGAAGACAAACAAAATCAGCCGGAAGAAACAAATCCATGGGGAGCAGTTTGTCTTTGTGTGTCGGTTTTTATTAATCATTATGAAAAGAGATGCCGGGAAATTGCGCGGAATTAATATATTACGATTTTCCTCGCGCTCGCTTTATTCTCGCTTATTTAAGGTCTAGATTAATAGTTTTCTTTTCGGGGTTGGGGTCGAAATCGGGATCCGAATCGGGATCGAGGTTGAAATAGAGAGCGGGTTGTATTGAGCTCATTTCTAATGCCGATGCCGACTCCGACAGAGCCCCGCTGTGCATTGCAGGTTGCGCCGCCTGGTCAGGGCTGATGGATCTATTGGCCGGCAACCCAGGCCTTCGGATGCTTCGCATCCTTCGGAGGCTGCTCTGCCGCGCACCCTCGGTGCTTACAGTGCCGGCAATCGGCACAATCTCTGAGTCATCGCCACCGGTTCCTATGCGGGGAGGGTTACACAACTTCGGAATCGGGGCTAATTTGAAAAAAGCTGGAGATTGAAATCCGGCGAAAAGCTCACCACGGTATTGAACTCGATGGTGACTTTGTTCGCGACCTTCAGGGCGCCAAACAACTTGCTGGGCGGTTTGACGCCATAGTCCCGCATGTTGATTCGAACCTTTCCTGTCACGCGTGTGCCTCCATCCGGAAGCGGGACCAGTTTGGCGCCGAGTCCGACGGGTTTGGTCACACCCGCAATGGTCAACTCGCCTGAAGTCTGGACCGCAGCTCCATTGTCGACCAGCACATACTTCAGGGCGCGGTAGCGTATTTCGGGAAAATCCTTCTCCTTTAATGAATTTCGGAGATGCTCGTTCACGCCTGAATCTCCGCATTCGATCTCTGCAACGGAGGTAGTAACCACCACGGTCTGGACTCCATATCCGATCCCGGGTATCGGATCCAGCGACAGGTTCGGTTTTGCATGGACGTCCGCATTTCCGCCGCAAGTCCATTTGCCGACCAGGGTTGCGGTCCCTGCAATTGTGATCGGATAGTTGGATTTGGGCGGCTTGGGGGCGGAGGTGGGCGGATCTCCGAAGGTCGGGACTGCCAATAATCCTGCCGCGATCAGGGAGAGGCAGGAATGATGCAATCCCGATGGAGTCTTCTTCATTGCTTGGCCTCCCATATTTAAGAAGCCGCAATATTTTTCAATTGTTGCGGCTACCCGGACACACTTGCCAATATAAGCGCTGTCGCGAATATGGCAAAGAGACGCCATAGCTTTTTGTGGGA
>JAKPRU010001148.1 GCA_029557025.1 Candidatus Omnitrophota bacterium
CACGGGTGGAGGGACCCATGCGGAAGGCGCTGCCCTGCGGAGAACCATTGCGCCCTCCTCCCGGCCCGGTCACATGGTGGTGGAACTTCTGGGCAGCGGGCCGACCCACGAGGAATTCGAGCCGGTTTATGTTCCCGGCAACGAGGGTCAGGATGTCCCCACCAGCAAGTTCTGGCTCTCCTATCTTCGATCCATCGAACAGGATGTCTCCGAATCCGCTGTGCGATGTATCAACGCTACAGAAGGCGGCGCGAAAATTGACGGTACGGAAATCATGTCACTGGTGCAGGCAATCGATCAGCTCTGCGTGCAGGAAATCGATATCCGGCCGCGACTCCAAAGAGGGTTGAAATCTTTCTATCCCCCGGATCCGTCGGAATTGGCTCGATTCTGGGATGACGCAGAGACAGTCTTGCAGACCGGAGTCGATAAATCCAAAGAAGGGCAGGAACTTGTCGCGGAAATCGAGACACGCCTCCAACAGGGCAATTTGTCAGGGATCGAGTGCGCCGATCTGGCCGAGAGAATCGTCCAGGTTCACCGGGAGCTGGTTCAGGACCAACAGCTTTATTGTTATCTGGATGAGGCAGCAGACCGGGTTCTCTCTCCATTCTTGAAAAAGAGCGCACGCGCACGAGGTGAGAAGACCGATCCGGCCAATCTTCGGGTCATCGCGAACCGCTACGGCCCATTTTTTAAAGGCATGGAACAGGTCTGCGGCTATTTTCTCGCCGTCGTTCGGGATATGTCTACGCAAACTCCCAAGGTAGACAATCTCGATTTTAACGGTCCATTGGCGTTCTGAGCAGGAAAGGCAATCCATTGGCGTAAACCATGGAAGGTCCGGTGTTGATGATCGGCGTATCGGGGGGAACAGGGGCGGGGAAATCCACGCTTGTGAATCTGTTGCACGAACGGCTCAAGGATCGACAGGTTCTGGTTCTCCGCCAAGACTGGTATTACCTCAACCTGGATCACCTGCCCGAAGCGGACCGTGACCGCCGCAATTTCGACCATCCGGATTCATACGAATGGGATTTGCTGCGGAAACACCTGCGGGATCTGAAAGCGGGAGACGCCGCGAATGTGCCCCAGTATGACTACCGAACCCATACCCGCATCGGCTATCACACATTCGGCCCGGCCTGTGCGGTGATTGCAGAGGGAATCTTAATCTATTCAAGTGCCGAACTGAGGGATCTATTCGATCTGCGTATCTATGTCGATGCGCCGGATGATATTCGTATCTTGCGACGGATTGAGCGGGATCAGGTTGAACGAGGCCGCTCCCTGGAATCCGTCCGAACCCAATACCTGGAGACCGTCCGACCGGGGCATGAACGCTTCATCGCGCCGACAAAAGCGGAGGCGCATCTCGTACTCAACGGTACGCAGGATTTCACGCCCGCTGTGGACCTTTTGGCGACATGGATTCTGCAGAAGATCGACCCGCACAGGCCATAAAGACCGTTTCGAGTACATTCTGGACATTCAAATTCCGATCCAAATCGGCAAGGGCATCCACCGTTGTCTCGAATGCCCGTATCACCTGATCGGACTCGGCCCCGTGCCAGAGTGAGCTGATTTCTTTCCGACGGTCGATGTTCAGCAAGAAGGCGGGATTATCCAGCAGTGTCAGCGCCAGACCATCCCGGATCAGGCTCAACAGTGCCTCCAGGGTTTCGCGCGCGCCTGCGCGGTCTCGGCTCAATACCTGGCTTCCGTGCATGATTTCCAAACGACTTCCATGACGGACCTTTTCCAGCAGGGCGATCAGTTGGTCCCGTCGTTCCATCCAGGTCCCTTCGGACATTTCCTCAGCACGTCCCGGTTGCCCGCCTGCAAGACGAGCCAGGCTTTCCGCCGCCTCTTTGCTTATGCCCTTGGAGGCCATCAGGTTCTCAATCAACCTGTCCAAAGGCGGCGGCGACAGGCGGACCCGCTGTGACCGCGACAGAATCGTTGGAAGGATGCCGGTTACATTATCCGTGAGCAGAATGAAAATCGAATGGGGGGAAGGCTCCTCCAGGACTTTCAGCAGGCTGTTTGCCGCCTCCTGACGCATTCGGTCGGCCTGGCGAAGAATGAAAATCTTCCGCTCGGCCTCCAGCGGCAACAGCGCCGCCATGCCCTGCATGGTCCGAAGAGTGTCGATTTTGTAGAAGGCCCCCTCCGGCTCCAGGGCAAACACATCCGGGTGAATCCTCTCACGGATGTGTCTGCACGTCCGGCAGACCCCGCAGAAATCACCGTTCGCATGTCCCGGTAGGCCAGGCGTCTCTGCCTGGCTACGACCGGAGGTCTGTCCCACCAGCTTGTCCAGTAGGCCAGGCGTCTCTGCCTGGCAATTGGCGACAGGCGCAGAGGCCTGTCCTACTTTCCGTTCACACAAAATGGCGGAAGCAAACGCGAACGCCAATTCCTCCAGCGCGGACCCCGGCGGCCCGTAAAACAGAAAGGTCCCGGCAAGCCGACCGCTCCGTACCAGGCAACACAACGCTTCTTTCACCAGATCACCGACCTGTACATCCGACCACGGCATCGCGGCATCCAATCGTTCTGATCGATTTGCGCATTCTAGCCTGCCCGGGGGACCGGGGCGAGATAGGGTTCCCACAGAGGTCTGACCCGCGATTCACGGCATTAACCCGCATTTCTCACAAGCCCCTCGGGAGAGGGGTGAGACCGCTTGGATATCGCGAGAATAATCACACCGAGGGGCTTCTTGAAGAGATGGGACCGTGCAAGTCAGGATGAACAGAGAAACCCGCACCCAAAAATGGGCCAAATGGAGCCTTCCGGAGAGACCAACGGACAGACCTCGCCTCCGAGGGGTCGTTCAAAGACACAATGAGAAAGGGGAAGATATTCCCGCTACGGTGAAAACAGGGGGATGGTTTTCAGATTCGCATACGCGGCAGCAAAAAGAGCCTGATACAGACAACCGCTCGCCATCGACACCACGATCCTTCGCACCGTCACCCGAATCCGAGCCCCTAGTTTGAACAATTTGAGGCGAGTCGTCTGACACACTGCGCCGTACACCCGCGCCGCTTTCTGTGTCCGCGCATACCGTTTCCTCGCCTTTCCTCCACTTCCCGCAACAGCAGCCCACCTGCATCCGACGTGATCGTTCCTCTGTCAAACGAGGCCACCACTTCCCGCTTCTCGAACGGTTAAAAATCGAGTAACGTTCCTGTACGCTCTGTTTTCATAAGGTCACCTTCCTGGCATACGATAAGTTCTTATCACAACTCTATTTATGCCATAAAAG
>JAKPRU010001226.1 GCA_029557025.1 Candidatus Omnitrophota bacterium
ATCTTCTTGATCCTCTGTCTGATAAGTAGAGGTAATAGATCAACTTACTGAACATCATAAATAAAGTTTACGAAACGCTTTTCTCAATCTCAAGCGCACATGGCAGATTTCGGGGACCTTTTTAATGAAAAAGGTAACGTAAGAGTTGCCCAATTCATTTGGGGAAGGATGGATTATCGAAAAGACCGCGTTGGCGGGTCGGCCTTTCGACCCTCAACGAAACAGATTCTCCTTTGCTCACGCCGGAATGATTCGAACCCACACCGAGCGAGAACGCGGCCCGTCAAATTCCGCCAGAAAAACGGCCTGCCAGGTTCCGAGTTGCAGCCGTCCTTCCTTGACAATCACGGTGACACTCTCTCCCACCAGCGTGGCTTTGACATGGGCAGCCGCATTTCCCTCTCCATGGCGGTATGGGCCATTCCACGGAACCATGCGATCCAGGGTAGTTTCAAGATCATCCATCACCGATGGGTCCGCACCCTCATTGATGAATATGCCTGCCGTGGTGTGCGGGACATAGACGACGCAAATCCCTTCCGATATCCCGGACGCCTGGATTTCCCGCTGCACCTGCCCGGTGATATTGACCATCTGGCTCCGGCTCTGTGTACTCACCTGAATTCTTCTCATCGCCTTGCGATCCTCCGCGTGATTGTGGTTCTTATTGCGATTGTACGGCCTCGCCTGCTGCAATCCAGAGTGTTCCTCATCCAGGGAAGAGACTCCGGGGGTCCCATCATGCGGCGAACCTGCTATCCTTGTTCTGTTCCTACATCCACTGTGCCCGGAGGAGCAAACCAATGTGCCCCAACAATCCGTACCGCGAGAAGGCCCGTTTGGAGGTTCAGACCTGGATTGAGTTGGACCGGGTCGGCGGACTCCGGGACAAGTTCTGGTATATCGATGAAGCCCGCGCGGAGGCGGACGGTTCCTGGGTGGTGATTCTCGGCGAAGAGCAGATGTTCTATTCGGCGACCCGTCTCGCTCAGACGGACGGTAAGGAGCCACCGGCGAGCGACGAGGAACTCCGCGAAACCTCGTTCGAGGATCTCGGGCAACGCTGTGAGGCCGTTCTCGATGAGGTGAAGAATGTGATCCGGGAGTATCTCTCATCCACCGGACAGGGACGAGTGAGAAGTTTTCGGGTTTCCGTTGGAGAGGCGACATATCGCATCCTGCACGCGGAACGTCTGGAAGCCTGGCAGCGTGACCCACGGAGATTCCTCGCCGAATACACCCTGATCGAATCCGAGATGCGGGAAACCACTTGTGAGGAAAATCTCTCTCCACAGAAAGAAGGGGAGTGAAAAAATCGGGTAGCGGAGGGGTCATTTTCCCGGCAATTTGTGTTACTATGTTACAGCGTATGTAATTTCAGAAAGGGTTCGGACATGCGGTGGTTGTCTCGGCATCAGAGACGTGTCGGCCTACTCGCGTTCCTGTGGTTTGCGACGGTCATCGCATGTTCCATTGCTTCCGCACAGCAGACACAACAGGGAACAAAACTCATCAATCCCAAGAACTGGATCCCCGACCAGTTCAAACCCTCCTGGATGACCGGCGAACAAGGCCAGGCCTGGTCCCGCGTGCTGATCTGGGACCCGGCGCTGGGCGCGAAACGCGGAATCCGGGCTGTCCTCATGCCCGTCGTGGAAAACGAGGACAATGTTCCCATCGACCGCCGGATGACCCTCCAGATGAAAGGATATATGCAGCAATTCTGCGAGGATGTTATCACGGTACTGGATATCGAGGATCCTGTTCTTCGTGATCGCCTGGATCAAACGCTGAATGCCTGTATCAACCAGTGGAAACAGTTCGGCCGAATCGATCCGGAGGGTATCGCCCGGCTGGCACCGGATATCCTGATCGATGTTGTCGTTCTATTCGAACGGAACATCTATGACCAGGGCTGGCGCGGGGATCGGAAGATTTTCCGCGTGGGACTGGTCGGGGTGGCATTCGGTGCGGATACGGGCGATGTGATT
>JAKPRU010001177.1 GCA_029557025.1 Candidatus Omnitrophota bacterium
AGTCGCGGAACCTCGCCCATATCTTTGACGATCCGCTGGGGCTTTGTTCGACCAGGACGCTACAGGAACATGATTTACCGCACAATCCGACCGACACAGAACGGTTTGACGGAAGGAACGATCTAATCTGTTGCTCCATTGAGTACCCGAACACCTATTACTTCATCAAGGTCCGGGAACGTGAGCCTCTTTTCAAGGACTGGGTCGTGTTAATGATCGATCCCAGTTACCTGTGGCACCCTGAGACCTGTTTTTGCCCGTGCAACGCGGCACGCTCTTGTGGCGGGTATATCCGAACGGGGCTTGAGGGGTTCCTCTCCCTCTACGCCCCGATATCTCCCGGGTTCACCGCTTATAGTCGGTCCGCGAGACATCTTCCCGCTGCACCGACTGATATACAGGCGGAAGTTCTTCTCAAGGACCCGATTCCACTTGATTCAATTACCGGGATAGCTGTTCATACAGAAGATCAGGCCCATCGGGAGATTTGCCGTCTGCGTTTGCAGGGAATTACGATTGACAAACCGATTTACATCGCTCCGGAGTTTTTTCAAAGATCAACCTTACAAAATGCGTACGGTACAGGTTTGATTCAACGCGGAGTCCGGGCGACGGAAACGCTATATGAGAACGGAGGTCTTTATGACCAGTAACAATACAATAAAACTGAAGGGGAGCAAGGCCGCCGGTGCTATGTTGGGGGCGGCTTGCGGCGATGCATTAGGCTGGCCGAATGAACGGGTCGGTAAGTCGAAGGTGACAAAACCGACACAGGGCCGTCTCTATGATTTCAGAAGCTGGACCCGCAGTTCGGGTGGGCGTTTTTTCCCTCACGAGGAGACCATTGAGGCTGGCGAGTACAGCGACGACACCCAGCTTATTCTTTGCCTCTGCCGGTCGCTGTTAAAAGGGGAAGAATGGTGGGATTACTTCACTCAGGTGGAGCTGCCCTTTTGGTCTGCTTATGAACGTGGCGGGGGCGGCGCAACCAAGAGAGCGGTCGATTCGTGGCTGGATGGGATCGCACCATGGAGTCCGAACCGGAAGCCCCAGGATGTGAAGCGTTATTTCGACGCGGGCGGCAACGGTGTCGCGATGCGCGTCCTGCCGCATGTCTTGCGCTTGGGCGAAAAAGAGTATCCTGAGATCGCCGCCAACATATTCCTTGACGGTGTCACGACCCACGGACACCCCCGGGCGCTTTTGGGCGCTTTGGCCTACGGTTTCGCACTGTGGGCGGCTTTCCGCAAGGATTCGAAACTGGCGTATGGCGAATTGGTGGAAGATTTGATCAAAAACGCGGATGTCTGGTCCGTTCTTCCAGCCCCCCTTGCCATCCAGCCCGAATGGAAGATCCAGGCCGAAAGAAACCTTCAAGGCTACGCGAAG
>JAKPRU010001180.1 GCA_029557025.1 Candidatus Omnitrophota bacterium
GGAGTCTCACCGATGACGAGGCCCTCTCGGTGGTGAAGATCATAGCCGGGGCAAAGGACCCGGGCAAGACTCTGATGGTAGGAACCGGTCGCGAATCAGCCTATGCCACCATTGAGTTCACCAAGCGCGCAGCGGACCTGGGCATCGATTTCGCCAGCGTTCTCACCCCCCATTACTATGCGAAGAAGATGACCGACCTGGCCCTCGTGCGGTTTTTTACCGAGGTGGCCGACAACTCTCCTGTCCCGATTCTTATGTATTGCGCACCGGGTTTCGCTGCGGGGGTAGTGCTTTCTCCCCGGGCGGTTTCCGAACTTGCCTCTCATCCAAACATCGTAGGCATGAAAGATACCTCGAAGGAGGATATAGCCGCCTATGTCCGGGCTGTCCCCGCTGGAGCGGAATTCTATATCCTCGCCGGCTCGGTGACAAAGTTCTATTACGGTCTCCAGAGCGGAGCCATCGGAGGCGTTCTTTCGATGGCCAATTATTTCCCCGAACTCTGCTGCGAACTGCAGGATCTTTTCAACGCCGGGAAAATGGACGAGGCGGAAAAGCTAAGCGCCCGCCTGGTGAGACTGAACGAAAAAATCACGGGGAAGTACGGCGTCGCTGGTGTCAAAGCGGCTATGGACCTGCTCGGTTACTATGGAATGGAGCCCCGGATTCCTCTCTTGCCGCTTACCGAAGCGGAGCGGGAGGAACTCCAGACTGTTCTGCGGGACGAAGGATTTCTGAAATGACCAGGATTCTCCTATCTCAGGAAATCCATCCCGAAGGACGGAAAATTCTCGAAGGGAAATTCGATATCTACTTACCCCGGGACACCTCCCAGGAGGCGCTAGTGGAAGCGGCCCGGGATGCGGATGGGATCATCCTCCGCACCACCTCCTCGGTGACCAGGGAGGTCATCGAAAATGCTCCCCGGCTCAAGATCGTGTCCCGTACTGGTGCTGGAGTGGACAACGTGGACGTGCAGGCGGCTACGGAGCGGGGAATCCTCGTCTGTAACCTGCCAGCGGTAAATAACCTCTCCGTGGCTGAGCATACTCTGGCCCTGATGTTGAGCCTCGCCAAGGCCCTCCCCGCTATGGACAAAGCGGTCCGGGGTGGTTCCTGGAAGCAGCGAAACGCCGGGCAGGCGGTCGAACTGGAGGGAAAGACCCTCGGCATCGTGGGCATGGGAAACATCGGCTCCCTAGTAGCGAAGAAATGCCGTTACGGCCTCGGCATGCGGATTCTGGCCTACGATCCCTACACGGCGGATAAATTCGCTTCCGAGGAGTACGAGTTCAGTGCAACTCTCGAAAGGATTTTTTCTGAGGCTGATTTCGTGACCCTCCATTGCCCCAATATCCCCGAGACTCAGGGAATGGTGAATCGGAGCCTGCTCTTTTCGATGAAGCCTGATGCTTATTTCATCAACTGCGCCCGGGGCGGAGTGGTGGACGAAGCGGCCCTTATCGACCTGCTTTCAGAACGAAGGATCGCCGGAGCCGGGATCGACGTCTTTGCCGTGGAACCTCCCGCGTCGGATAACGGTCTACTCCGGCTGGACAATGTGATCCTCTCTCCCCATTCGGCTGCCCTCAGCCGGGAAGCGACGGTCCGCATGTCCACCGAAGCCGCCCGGGCTGTGGAGGACTTCTTCTCCGGCCGTCGACCCAAATACGTCTACAACGCCAAAGAGTTGCGGGGAAGAAAAACCTCTTGAACCAGAAAAAGATCCCCAGTTACTCCCCGCGCGACCCCTTTGGTTTTTTGGGGTCATCGATTTCTTTACTTCTTAACCGACCCTTTACGTGTCCAGGGTATGCCTTGCCCCTGGAATATGCTGCTACGAACCTTGCATCATCCAATAGGGAAGGTTACAATATTACTATCATGTAGAGGGCGAGGAGGATGCGATGCTTTCACACACACACTACTGGATTCTTTCCCTTGTATTCTGTGCGGTTCCTCTTACAGGTCAAACTGCCTTTGAAAAAGATCAATTTCAAACATCCAAAGGGCCTCTGGAAATTACATTTATTGGTCACGGCACCCTGATGTTTGAATGGAATGGGAAGGTTGTGCATGTGGATCCGGTAAGTCAGTATGCGGATTATTCCCGATTTCCAAAGGCGGATCTGATTCTTATCACCCATGAACATGGAGACCATTTAGATGCACAGGCGATTGATAGAATTTTGAAATCCGATACAACGATCCTGGTAAATCCCTCATCCGGTTCGAAGCTGGGGAAAGGATCAGTTATTCAGAACGGAGAAACCACAGAGGTTTCCGGGATCCAGATTCGAGCAGTACCGGCATACAATACCACACCGGGAAGGGATCGATTCCATCCAAAGGGAAGAGGCAATGGATATATATTAACCTTTGCCGGTACAACGGTGTATGTGGCCGGTGATACGGAGGATATCCCTGAAATGAAAGAACTTTCCGATATCGATATAGCGTTCCTCCCCATGAACCAACCGTATACCATGACTCCCGAACAGGTTGTGTCTGCCGC
>JAKPRU010001208.1 GCA_029557025.1 Candidatus Omnitrophota bacterium
AGAGTCGGTTGGAACCCCTGTTGAGGAGAACGAGTCATGTCTGAGTCGAGTGTAATCCACCTGACTGTCAACGGTCAGGCGGTGGAAGGCCGACGGGGACAAACCATCCTGGAAATCTGCCGGGCGGCGGGGATTTACATCCCCACGCTCTGTTACCATCCCCGGTTATCCGTTGTTGCCGCCTGCCGGATGTGCATGGTGGAGCTCGAAGGGAACTCCAAGCTGCAGGCCTCCTGCTCCACCCCGGCGGCGGATGGCATGGTCATCCGAACCGATACCGAGCATCTCCGCGAATACCGCAGACTGAACCTGGAGTTCCTCTTTTCGGAACGGAATCATATCTGCCCGTTTTGCGAATCCTCCGGCGCGTGCGACTTGCAGCGCCTGGGATACGAACACAAAATGGAATCCGTGCGCGTGGAGTACCTGGCTCCCCGCCTTCCCACGGATCTCTCCTCGGTCTGTTTCGGACTGGATCACAACCGCTGTATTCTGTGTACGCGCTGCATTCGCGTGTGTGATGAGATTGAAGGCGTCCATACGCTTGATCTTACCGGCAGGGGAGGGAAGGCCATGATCGGCGTGGACCTGCACACGGATTTCGGCGAAAGCACGTGCACTCTGTGTGGAGCCTGTGTGCAGGTATGTCCGACAGGCGCTCTGTATGACAAACTGCCCGCTTACCGTGGCCGACCGCAGGACCTGGAATCCGTCGCCACAACATGCCCCGGATGCAGTGTCGGCTGCGGCCTGATCGCGCAGACCCGATACGGCCAAGTGATCCGTGTCCTGGGGGATGAGAATTGCCCCATCAACCGGGGACACACCTGCCGCATCGGGCGTTACGATTCCGTTGTGATCGGTCGAAAACGGGTGGAGCATCCGCAGGTCGATTCCGCACAGGGTTGGGACAGCGCCCTTCCCATCTGCAAAAAGCGCCTCCTTGCCGCTCGAGAGAAGAAAATCGTCCTGGCGCTCAACAGCCGAACCACACTGGAAGCCTGTGTGGAGGCGCGGGATCTCCTGGACACCTTGGGAGACAACGCGGTTACCACCTTGCTGGATATGGACCTTCCCCCGCAGCCGGTCCCCGCGCCGGGACTCGATGGAATACAAAAGGCCGATATTATCTGGCTGGTCAATTGCGCGCCGACCCGGTATGTCCCCGTGTTGGCGTCCATGCTTCGTCGCCGTGTGCGGAAACGCCAGGCCAGGCTTATTGTCTGCACCCGCAGAGCCATCGAGCTGAGTCGATATGCGGAGTTGTTTTTGGACTTGGGACCGGATGAGGTAGCAGCCCTGTTTACAAATCGGGATTTTTTGCCATCCGGCCTCGACGAACATTCGATCCGGCTGCTCCGCGAATGTCTCCAAGGGGATCATCAACACCTCGTTATTACCAGCGACCGCCCCGACCGGCGCGGACGAACTAAAGTGTTCGCCGATGAGCATCGGAAAGCCTTGCGGAATGCCGGTGTGGACCTGTTCCATATCACGGTTGGAACCAACACCCTGGGAATTGCGGCATTACTGGGAGACCGCCTTGTGGATCGTAAGGACCTGTTCGGCCGGGAACTCGGCGCAGTCGTTGCCGTGCTGGGCGATCTCGTCGATGAACGGGTTCCCGCTGCTTTCAAAAGCCTCACCGAAAAAGCGGAGTTTGTCCTGGCGCTGAGCAGCTATGAAATGGAGCAACCTTCGCAAACGGTTCTTCCCATGGCGACTTGGTGGGAGGATGGTCCCGCGCACGTTGTGAATCTCATCGGTAACATTCGCCCCGTTGTTCCTGTCGGTCCGCCACGTGGTGATGCACGACCTCTTGCGGATATTCTGCACGCTCTTGCGGTTGCCTTGGGTTCTAAAGCAACCCGACAGAATATCGATTCTATCCGGGAAGAATTGGCACAAACCTGGAGCAAGAGAGAGGAGGTGGCCCGATGAGTAAAGTGCCTGTCGCAACCGTGTGGTTGGGGGGCTGCTCCGGCTGTCACATGTCGTTCCTGGATATGGATGAACGCCTTATGGAACTTGCCGAAAAGATAGAAATCACCTCAAGCCCATTCACGGATGTCAAGGAAATACCGGAAGTTACAATAGGTATCGTTGAGGGGACCGTGTGCAACAATGAGAATATCGAGACACTAAAAGACCTTCGGTCGAAGTGCAAGATTCTTGTTGCTATCGGCGATTGCGCGGCTTACGGCGGAATCTCCTCCATGCGAAACTGGTTCCCCACCGATGAGGTACTCCGCCGCGCATACATTGAGACCGAAAGCACGGTTCTCGGCGACATCCCCGAAGACAAAATCCTGCCGAAACTCATTGAGAGGGCAAGGCCGATTCAGGAGATCGTGAAAGTGGATGCCTATATCCCCGGATGTCCCCCATCCGGCGATGAAATCTATTATGCCATCACGGAACTTCTGGCCGGCCGTATCCCCATCTGGGAAGAGGGGCGCATTCATTATGACTGAGATGATTACCATTCAGCCCGTGACCCGTATCGAGGGCCACGCAAAAATAACTGTCCATCTCGATGAACACGGCGAGGTTGCTTTCGCGCGTTTCCATGTCGTCGAGTTTCGTGGATTTGAGAAGTTCTGCGAAGGGCGGTATTTCGCCGAACTGCCGGAAATTACCTCGCGGATTTGCGGGATTTGCCCCGTCAGTCACATCCTGGCATCAGCCAAAGCCTGTGATGCGATCATCGGTGTCGAACTGTCTCCAACCGCAAAGTTGCTCCGCGAACTGATACACATGGGGCAAATCACACAGTCCCATGCGCTCTCGTTTTTCCATCTCAGCAGCCCGGACATGCTGATCGGTTTCGATGCCGACCCCGCCGTGCGCAACATCATGGGGATGATCGCCCAAGTCCCGGACATTGCCCGAAAAGGCATCCGCCTGCGCCGGTACGGCCAGGAAGTGATCCGCCGTGTGGGCGGCAGGCGCATTCATGCGGAATCGGCTGTCCCCGGCGGCATGAATCGCGCCCTCTCTGAATCCGACCGAAAGGAATTCCTTGCGGAACTGCCGGAGGCCTTCGAGAATATCCAACTCGGCATGGATATCTTGTATCGCTATCTCGATGAGCATCCCGATGAAACCCGCGACTTCGCCCGTTTCGACACCCGTTACCTGGGGCTGGTTGGACCGGATGGCAAACTGGAACACTATGACGGAAAACTCCGCTTCGTGGACGCAAACCGCCAAGTCATCCATGACCATATCCCCTGTGAAAATTATTTGGAATACATCGGTGAGGTTTCCGAGGAGTGGTCGTACTTAAAATTCCCATTCCTCAAAGAGATCGGGTATCCCGACGGGATTTACCGTGTCGGCCCGCTTGCCCGCCTTAATGTGGCGGATGGAATCTCCACTCCTAAGGCCAATGGCGCGCTCCAGGCTTGGCGTGAACGGTATCCGGGCGGACAGTCCGGCTCCTTTTATTATCATGCCGCCCGATTGATCGAGATTCTTTATGCGCTGGAACGTATTGAACAGATTCTTGATGATCCCCATGTCACCGGCACGGATGTCTGCGAGCCGGGGTATGTCCGGAATCATCAGGGCGTTGGGGTCATCGAAGCGCCGCGCGGGACTTTGATTCATCATTATTGGGTGGACAGCAAAGGCTGTGTGGAGAAAGTCAACCTGATCGTCTCGACCGGCCACAACAACCTGGCGATGAACAGGGCCGTGACCGAAGTTGCGAAGCGGTATGTGAAATCCAAGTCTCTCCAGGAGGGCATGTTGAATCGTGTGGAGGCCGCTATCCGCTGCTATGATCCCTGCCTGTCGTGCAGCACCCATGCGTTTGGGCAAATGCCTGTGAGGATTGAATTGATTTCGCATGACGGTTGTATGTTGGACCGACTGGAGCGGAGGAATCCATGAATGAGTCCGAGCGGACCTTCCCGAGAATACTGATTGTCGGTTACGGCAACCCCGGGCGGGGCGATGATACCGCCGGGTGGCTGGTCGCAGAAATGCTTGAGAAACGATGGGGAGACAAGGTGGAGGTTTTGATCCTTCACCAGCTGGACATTGTCGTTGCGGAACGAATTCCTCAGTTCGATCTGGTCATCTTCATAGACGCCGAAGAGCGGGAGAATCCACCGGGCCGGTCTCTCGCGACATTGGAACCGTCACCCGGAACATCCGATTTCACTCATACCCTGGAACCCGGAACATTGCTTACCCTGGCAAAGACGCTTTACGAGTCGGAACCGGAAGCCTATTTAATAACCGTGTACGCCAAATCATTCGAGTTCGGCGATCCGCCCAGCGAGGAAACCCTGCGCGATATCGAGCGAGCCGTCGCCGAAATCGAACAATTCCTTTCTCTCCGGATGACCGTCTCTTCTCCCTCTCCCACCGGCAAAGAATTGTTGTGAGGGGCTTCGGTGGGACAGGCGTCCCTGCCTGTCAGAGGTCTCCTGCGTACCCGTCTACCTTGGCCTGGATTCCGGCTTTCGCCGGAATGACGGCAAAAGGTTTTCTCTCCCACCGGTTGAGGAGCGGGGTGAGGGCGATCAAAACCGGCAACCTCCATTGGTCCTATTCGTCCCATCCGTCCCATGCTCTTTCCCTCCTCCCTTTCTTCAATTCGTAATTGATTATCACCATTCCTCCTCCTGCCAGTCTTTCGGAAGAGTGCAGATCACCATATCCGAGCTGCCCAGCTTGTTGGAATCGAAAATGACTTTTGTTCCATCGGGATTCCAGCCCACATGCGGATGCGCCCCCCGGCCATAAGTGCGATGCTCGCGAGTCAACAGCCGCTTGCGCGCAGTTTTTGCACTGAATATCGCAATATCCCCGTGCCAGTTATCCCCGGCAACCCACCGTCCGCTCGGCGCACCTGAGGCGTGCCACCAGTTGAACCTGGAAACCTCCTGCGGACTCCCGCCCGGCCACCAGGCTCCCGCGCCGATGATTCGGGACACGCCGGTGTTCAGGTCCATGACCTTCACATGCGCCTCTTCTGCATGGCCGTCCGATTCCGTTCCCGAACAGAAGGTGATTTGATTGTTCACCCAGAAACATTCGTGGGTCACCAGTTCTCCCTCCACCTGCGGATATACAGGCCATGGTTCACGGTCCGAGAGGTCCGCCATCATCATGCGGGAATGAATTGTCCCTTCGGAGATTTCCTTTGCCCGGTCGCTATACTTGCTCGCAAACATCACCAAGTCCGGTTTGTCCCAACTGGCTTGAATATGTGTGGTGGCATAATCGGTATGAGCGATCTCCTTGATGGCCCCGAATTGCTTGTCGATATGGAAAATGCGGTTATAGACACGGTCCGCGAGACGAACACCGACAATGATCGCCCGGCCGTCGCTGTTGTCGCTGATCCCGCTGGGAATGCAATTCTTATCCGGAAGTTCCGCAATCACACGCTCGTTGACTTTTACCGTGGAGCGCTCTCCATCCCGCTTGGGCGGCGTAATCTCAAAATGCCACTCGCAGACATTCCGACCACGCACAACATAGAGAGCATTTTCATATCGTCCCGCCGTAACAAGACCGGAGGTTCCATCTCCCGGACGCTGCAAACGCACGAGCTCACCCGTGGAGTCCAGATATCCATACAGCTCTCCATGCCCGCTTCGATCGCTCGTGAAGAACACCATCGACCCGTTCGGCAGAAAGGATCGCTGATGAAAATACAGATTGTTATCCGCAGATGGGGCCATGGTAATAAACACCATCGGCGCTCCCGAAAGCGGGTCTGTCAGAATTTCCCGTTCCGGCGGCAGTACCTCACATTCCCAACTTTCGCTGAATGTCAGAGCAGGGAACAGCGCCATGGCCCCGGTCAAGAAGATCCGAATGAATGCGGTATGACTGGTTCTCATTTCCTTTAATCCTTCCATAGAAATCATATCGGAACAGGATAGGCGCGAGGTTGCCGAGTGTCTACCTGCCCTGACCACTTCAGTAGGCCAGGCGTCTCTGCCTGGCAATTGGCGACAGGCACGGAGGCCTGTCCTACCGCTTCGTTGCCTGGCAGTTGACGCGCAAAGTTCAGCCCCGTGGCCGGCATCCGTTCCTGCCACGGGGCTGATTTCGCACGGCTGAATCTGTATCGAACTCCGGCCGGCGTCCCACAACCCACAGCGAACAGGGATTTTGGCCTCCCGATATTCAGGCAACATAATTCAACAGCGCATCGGCCACCGTTCCTTTTCGACCGTCGAACGTGGTGAACGAGGTCAACTGCGCTACACGATTAGCATGGGATAGTGTCTGATCGACATTCCGATAGGCGAGGTTGATCGAGGCTATTCCCGCTTCCCGAAGCGAACGCAGCTCACCCGCTTCCGATATGCCGTTCGCATTGCTGTCGCTGAACAGAACCAAACTGTCATAGATCGCATCGCGTTCGTCGATCCGGCCGTCCCCATTGGTATCATACTTGGCCAGCTCTTCCAGGCCGTTCTTTGCGCCGTTCTGATCGCCGAACAGCTCATGTCCGTTGTCAATTCGTCCGTTTCCGTTCTTATCCAATGCCAGGAACGCATCATCGCCGGTTGCGAAAGCCGTCCGTTCCGTCGTTCCGTCGCCGGTAATATCGAATTGCACTCCGTTTTGTGCGGAGGTGAGCTCAATCCCATCGCCGTCCAGATCGAACACAATCGGATCGGACATTCCGCCCATCCCAGCGATTTGCTGTTGAAATTCCTCCATGGAGATCATTTCCCCGTTCAGTTCCACTTCAATGCTGACATCGATTTTGAATTCAATAGAAGCCGAAAAATTCAGGGACTGCGTGACCGTGTCGGTTCCTGTGATGACGGATGCCTGGTCAGCCATCCCCGCCATCGTGCTTACATCCCCCGTTCCCGCCCACTGGAACGGCTCGATCATTTTCAGAAAGGAGTTTACCGAATCTTTGTCTCTGGACAGCGCGCGGATCAGCGCCAAGTATTCCCGCACGGTTGGATCACCCGATTTTTCCAGTTCTTCGAGCGCATCTTCGTTGATATCTCCCGATCTCGTAAACAGAGATACCGGACCGCTCTGGCTTTGAGTCGCCTGTGCGGTGACAGAGACAGTCCGTCGCATTTTGAATCCCTGGCTTTTCGCCCATTCCGCTGCTTCGGAGGTCAGGGAATCCAGGAAATCTTGTTCCATCTCCACCATCTCATGGCTCCCAAGCACCATCACGGACTCGTTGGGTGCATTTTGAGAGGCCGCCACCGCATCCTGGCTGATCTCCAGCCGGTCGCTCCGGACTGCCGGGGAGGATTGCGCATCGGCATCCCACCGCAGGCGTGTAGAGGTGTTCTGCTGGTTGCTTGTTGTACGGTTGGATTCGAACGTAATGGAACGTTGCTGGGCGAGAAGCGTTTCGAGGGAGGTAATCGGGTCGGCCATGGAAGCCCTCAATCGGTGGTACGATTCGGGCGCCGACCTCAATGGAGGTCATGGATCAATGCGGAGCGCCACAGATCGGACCACATAGCATTCATCCATCCCGGATTAAACAAGGCCCTCCGTGGCATTATCGTTATCGGCTGATTTCCACGAATCTTGAGGATACCTGCGGGGATCGGATGCCGGTAAATCCCATTTGCATGGAGCGAATCCCCGAAAGGCAAGGTCCCCGAATTTCTCACAATACCGACCTTCCCCCCTCCTCCCCTGACTCCTCTTCCACCTCCGTTTCCCCTTCCATCTCCCCTTCTGTCTCCCCTTTCACCTCCCTTTCCCCTTCAGCCCTTTTGTTTTTTTTCTTCAATTTTTAATTCTTCTCACCCTCCCGCTTACGAATAAGCAACCGTGGATGATTTGAATTGGAACCGTTCTTGCGGGCCTTCTGGCTCTGAACAATTGCGCGGAGTCCCTTCATAAGTGTTCGGGGGGAGGTGCCTGTCTGCTCGGAGGATTCGCCGGATTTCAAGGATCTCTGCAATTCCTGGCGGACCAGCGATTCGCTGTTCTCCAATTCGGCGGCGGATTCCCTTACCTCCTGCAAACGCTCCTCAATTTCAGAAAGGTCATGCAGCTCCTTCAACGCCTGACGGTCGATTTCGCCCAAGTCGTTCGGAATTCGATGCTGGGCGGCAGAAATCAGGTCGGCCGGTAGAGTTTCATCGTTGGCTACGGTTTCCGAGACCAGGTTTTGCAGGGAGGGATCCTGGATCAGAGCGCACAGTCTCTTCAGACTGTTCCGCACGATTGCCTTGAATTGGGTATAAATATCAATGGCCTCATTCAACAGCATCTTCCAATGTCGGATCATTTCCAATCGCAGCG
>JAKPRU010001209.1 GCA_029557025.1 Candidatus Omnitrophota bacterium
CTATCACAACCAGTATCGCGAGACCGGACTGACGCCGCTGGAGTCCATTCGACGCGCGCCCCACGGGTATATCCTGTCGGCCTACCCGAAAGATTTTAATTCGACTGTCCATAACTACTGGATCTTCATGTACGGCGCGATCCCCGGAGATCAGACCAGCGCGGGAGCCGCCTCTGCCGGATTCGGGCAGGCAGGCAGCTGGGAGTCCATGATGTATTCCTCAGAGAATCCGAACGGGGCCATCGTGCGGACAAACACCGGCGCCTGGCCGAAGTGACAACGCGCAGCCGGGAAAACGCTTTTATTGTTGACTCATCTGGGACAGCGATTCCGGGTAAAATCCCACTTTTCATTCAAATCATTATTCTCTTCCTGCTTCCGGCAATTCCGCAGAATATCCTTTTCGCGCAAACCGACCCCCGGCTGGAGTCCGTCGGCATTCTGATGGGGCTTGAGAAGGCTGAATCGGCGGAAGCCAGGGAACGCCTTGCGCAGGCCGCTGTCAACGCCGGAATCTACTGGAGCCGCCAGAGTTTCGAATGGCGTGTTGCGGAGACGGCTCCTTATACCTACGACTGGGCACAGTTTGACGCCGCCATGGAGGTTGCCGAACGGTTCGGAATCCAAGTTCTGGGCCTGATCACGACCACTCCGTTCGGTCATGCACCTGCTACGGAGGAGGAACTCGACCGATTCGCCCACTTTGTCCGCAGTGTTGTGGAACGCTATCGGGATCGTGTCCATTTCTGGGAGATCTGGAACGAGCCGAACCTGGGGATGTTCTGGGGGCCGGGTGTCGATCCCCTGGCTTATGCCGCCGCCCTTCGCGTGGGATACCGCGCGGCGAAAGAGGCCGACCCATCCTGCCGGGTCCTGGGAATGTCCACGCTGGGAATGGATATCCATTTCATCCGCAAGGTCCTGGAATCCCCGGCTGCCCCGCCTTTCGATATTCTCTCTGTACATCCATACCGGGATCTGCGGGACATCGACCTGTGTAACGACCGACCGGATATCACCATGCGGGAAGATGTGCGCGTAGTGAGGAATCTCCTGCACGAATTCGGGCGCGATGCGCCGATCTGGTTCACGGAGATGGGGCGGAATACCTCATCGGCCGCCGAAGGGGAGGGGATTTCGTTGACCGCACAAGCGGCCTATAGCGCGAAAATGCATGTCATGGCGGCGGCGACCGGAATTG
>JAKPRU010001213.1 GCA_029557025.1 Candidatus Omnitrophota bacterium
CCCTCGTCACCCCCTTCGCCGGCGACCTCGACCGCATCCGCATCAGTGCCGGCGTATATCAGGCAACAGAACTTGACCAATAGCGATCGATGCCATGAAAAGGCCTCTTTGTCCTGTCTATGACCGTATACACCTCGTGGTAATTCTTTCATTCAGGGACCTGGGAATGAGAGAACAGGGTACGGCTTGGGTAGCAAATAATTCGTTTAATATTAAGAAATCTAGTTCTGCAATACAGCGTTTTATGAGTATACTTTTGAATCGTATTTCAGATATAATAATGCAATCGTTCCGGAAACAAGAGGGAGTAGTTGCACCACTGGCGATGTAAAGCGTAATTAATCGTGTGAACCGTATTTCCAGCCCCCCGATGGGAAGGGGATACCTAAGAACTACTCTGAAACAGTATTTGTTTGAAAGGAGTAAGAAAATCATCATGAAGCGTCAAATGAAGACAGAACCGTATCTTAAATCCAGATCCTTTTATGGCAGCCATCTGTCTCTGGCCATAGTGGCGGTGTTGGCCGTTCTGGCTGCAGGCAACACGGCTGCGCAGAACCCTGCGGTCACCGTACGTTTTGCGAACCCGCAGTTTGACTCTATCTCCGGCATCTATCGCCTGGACGTGGAATTCCAGTCGAGCGCGCCCAATCAGCAAGTGTTCGGGATGAACGTGCGGTTCTATTACGATGATGCCGTTCTGGAATTCGACTCTCTCTCCGCTTTTCAAAACGGTTACGGTCCGGTTTCCCCGAATCCGCCGGCTATAACCACCGCTTCTCCCGCGAGCGGCCCTGCGATGTTCGGGTTTACAGGCGCTGCGGAATACATTAACGGGGCGGTCCAGTTGGTCAACCCCACCTCTTCGCCTACTTATCTGGCTACGTCAGGATGGACAAAATTGTTCTCGGTGAGTTTCAAGGTCGTTAACCCCGCCGCCGTCAGCGGAGCCCCCTTCTGTCCGGCAGTCATCTGGGACCTGAAGTCGAATCCGGAAGAAGGTGGTTTCCTTCCGGGAAGTAACGGGGTCGTGTTAACGCTGGTCTCTCCCCCGCCGGCTGAGTCGGCGCCCGCCGATGAGCAGGCTGTCCAGTTCAACTGGCACTTTGCAAACGCCGTGGGAATGCCTTACGGTTATCCGGCCGCGGAAACGTGTGTCGAGCCGAAACGCTGAGGAATTGTCCCGGATGCCCACGTGACAGCACGCTCTTCCCCCCGGACTCGAATCCTGTTTCTGTTTATCTCAACCTGATTCAGGAAGCCGGAGTTTCCCCGCTCTTTGCCGCCGC
>JAKPRU010001214.1 GCA_029557025.1 Candidatus Omnitrophota bacterium
CACGGGAACCGTGTCCTCACCAATAGTCAGGCCGCGTGACACATGGTTGTCATGCACCAGGTTTTCGTTCAGCCAAATCTGAACGCCATCGTTGCTGCCGACTTTCAGCAAAACATCCTGATCGATTTCGGAATGCAGCTGTGAAAACGCATACGCGACTCCGCTGCTGTCTGTGCTCGCTTCAAAAATGCTGATGAAATCCAAAGCCCCGGTGGGGTTGATCAAAACGGTTTTCCAGAAAACCGATTTGCCCGGGCCGAAGTCAATCCGATCTCCCTCCGCCGGGACCGCGTGTCTCTCGCCGCCCGCCGCTGTGAGAAAATCGTGGTAGTAGCCGCCATGCGATACACCCGCAGAATCCTTCACCTCAGCGGGCAACGGTCCCGCCACCGTCCACGCCGCAACGAATCCTCCCTCCGCAAGGGGTATGGGATCACCGGCAATGACCGGCATTGTCATCAACAACGGGCATACAGGGAAAAAGAATCGCATCATGGTCGTTCTCCGAATATGTGTGGAATAGAGTATTTATACAAGATACTGCACCGTTTGTTGAGAGGGTATGCGGTAGATCGGTGTGCGTTTTTTACAGACGGACGGGCAAAATCCCGGATTTCGGTATGTCGGCCTACCCGGAGCGAACCAAGACTCACCTGTACAACCCGTTCCTGTCTGATAGCCTTTGCCCGACCGCGGGCCGTCGGCAGAGGTCGCTGCTCCGTACAGTTCCGCTTGGCCTGTATCTCATCGCACAGTCAGGTTTAGAATCATGCTTACTTATACCGTGGAAGAGGAACTCGGATGTACATGCCTCCGTATCCGGGGCCGCATTGATGGAATGACCTGCTCGGATCTCCAGAAACAGATCGATAAGCTCATCCTGAACGGAGAACGAATCCTGATCGCCGACCTGCATGAAGTCAGTTATGTCAGCAGCGCCGGCCTTCGCGTTTTCATCAATACCCAGAAGCAGCTCAAAAAAGTCGGCGGTGAAATCCTGCTGTATAATGTCTCCCCGCAGACACTGGAGATCTTCACCCTCAGCGGACTCCTCCAGGTCTTTCGATTGTTCGCAAACCGCGAAGAGATTCTCGCCGCTATTCGGGGAGAAAAGCCGACTCCTTCTCTCCTCTCCAAAGAGATCCGTGGAATCTCCATCCAATATGTCGAGCGGCAGGTATCACCGGGAAAACTCCTCCCCATCGGTTCGCAACGCAAACTCCCACTCTCCGAATATACCGAACAGGATATCGGGACCATAAAAGCGCAGGATATCCCATTCAGTACCGGACTGGCCACTATCGGCGAGAACTTCGATGACTACAAACAGTTTCTGGGCGAATCGGTTACCATCAATAAGAACTTCTACTTCTATCCGGCGGTGAAACGCCCGGCGGTCGATTTTATGCTGTGCCCACAGGGAGATTCCTCGCTGGAGTACAAGTTCCTTCACGGATTCGGATTCAATGGTTCCTATAAGTACATTTTGGCTTTTGAGCGTCCCGACGGACTGGTCCAACTGGCGGACCTCATTTCGACATTTTTTGAGATCTCACAAGCCAACATGCTGGGAATTGTTGTGATGGCCGAGAGTAAAGGACTCTGGGGAATGAACCTGAAAAATGTCCCCATTCTGGAAAATAAACCATCGAACGGCAGGGAGATTTTCGATTCGACTAATTTCGCTGAGTGGGTCAATTTCCCCGTCGAGGCTTCCGATTACAACCACGTCGTGATCGGTGTGGGGATTGCCATGAAGGAAAAGAACGCGGAACCTCCCGCGCTACGGGAACTCCTCGCGAAAGATCACCCGTTCCACTTGCACGGCGCCGTATTCTCCAAAGAAGCGCTGAACAAAAATCTGGAACAATTCGAACAGGAGATGAATCGCGTCATGACGGATCTGGAAGTCTACAAGGTTCAGCATATTCTCGGCCAGACCCGATTTCAGAACGGCATGGCGGGGATCATCGAATTGAAAGGCTAGACTATGGAACTTTGGGTCGGAGCGCTCAACTTAGGCTTTCTGTATGCGTTTATGACCATGGGAGTGTTTATCACCTTTCGCATACACGATTTCGCGGATATCACGGTCGATGGGAGTTTTGCCGCCGG
>JAKPRU010001220.1 GCA_029557025.1 Candidatus Omnitrophota bacterium
CGAGTCGGTACGATTGCAGGGCCGAATAGACCGTGTGGAGGTTTTGCTGACACGCGGCCTTGTCGGCGCGCTCGACAGCCTCAAAATAGTTTGCGCTTACAATTGCGGAAAGGACACCGATGATCGCGACGACAAGCAGGATTTCGACCAGCGTAAATCCGCCGGTTTTTGAAGAAAGGGACACTGACATTCTCAGGCGCATCCTCGTACGCAGGGAACGGAAGATGTGCGAGTGAATGGCGGTGCGATTTGGAACGACAAAGAGCGGTGATATTGCGAGATTCGTTCTGTCACACCGGAGCATTCTCCTCGGTCAGCTTCCAGGTTCCCGGGGTGATCGGAGGGCAGGTTTCCTGGCTTCCGGGTCGTCTCCTCATCGTGCATTCGCCCGATAAGGGTTCCTACTTCCTCGCCTTCTCATCTCCTTGAAAGGGAGACAATGGCGATTGAGGTTTCGTTCCCGGTTACAGTGGCGGGACCGCGCCGGACTCGTACCGGCTTCCCTGTTAACCCACCGATGAAAGATAGGATAAGACGGTCTGGGTGGAATTGCCAGTGACCCATAAACGAATTGGCTTGACAGGCTGCCGGGGAAGATTGATGGCCTAGGAAAAAGTCCCATCCGTCAGGTCTGTTTGCACGAAGACACAGGTAACACCTGTTCGAGGACCTGGGTAACACATTTTTCATCCTGGCGACAGGGAATTCGGTTTGTTTCTGTTCTTCTCTGTCCGGAGAATCCAAGTATACTGGTGCTTGCTCGCCGGGAGATAAGGCTCCGCTGGAAAGCGACCCGAGCGCCGAGGCGGGCAGCCGTACGGTTCGTTCATCTGCAGGCGGTAGAGCCTTTCGATCTGTGAATATCGGCCCACTCCATCATGCGTGTTCTTTTTCTGAATCCTCCGTTTTTGCCCCGCTACTCGCGCAGCCAGAGAAGTCCCGGCGTAATTCGTTCCGGCACACTGTATTACCCGATCTGGCTGGCGTATGCGACCGGCATGGTCGAACGGGAGGGATTCGAAACCAAGCTCGTGGATTGTCCCGCCACTGGTATGGATGATGAGGCCGTTTTTCGTCTCGTGCGGTCCTGGGAACCACAACTTGTTTTCATAGACACCAGCACCCCCAGCGCCGAAAGCGATCTCGCGCTTGCCCAAACCATCCAGCGGCAATTCCCGGAAACCTGGGTTTTCCCCGTCGGGACTCATGTCACCGCTACTTATGAGGAAACCCTCCGAATGTACCCGGATCTCCGAGGAGTCTGTCTGGGTGAATACGATGAAACCGTGGTGGATATTTGCCGACGTAAAGAACGCGGGGAAGAGGCCATCGGCGTACCCGGCACAGCAATCGTCAAGCACTCTTCCCAGCCCCTCCCCAGTCTTGGGAAGAGCGATTCGGACACAGAGGGGGCTGATCTGGCAGTGCAAGCGAGGGACAAAATAAAGGACCTTGACTCACTTCCCTGGGTCAGCCAAGTCTACAAAAAACACTTGCATATCGAGGATTACTTCTATTCGATCACCCGCCATCCGGTTGTCACCATCATCACCGGCCGGGGATGTCCTTTCCACTGCCTGTTCTGCCTGTATCCCCAAGTGATGCACGGTCATCAGTACCGGACCCGCAGCCCGCAGTCCGTTGCGGGCGAATTTGAGTATATCCGGCGTGAGATCCCCTCTGTCCGCGAGGTGTTTATCGAGGATGACACTTTCACTGTGGACAAGGAACGGACATGGGCCATCTGCGAGGAACTCATCCGCTCCGGAAACCGTCTTCCCTGGACCGCCAATGCTCGAACCGATGTTGACCTAGAAACTCTATCTCTAATGAAACGAGGAGGTTGTCGATTGCTCTGTGTCGGGTTTGAAAGCGCGGATAACGAGGTGCTAAAAGGGATGCGCAAGGGGCAAAACTCGGACCGTGGAATTCGCTTCCGGGAGGATGCCCGCCGCGCGGGAATTATGATTCACGGCTGCTTCCTTCTCGGTGGACCGGGCGAAACACGCGAAAGCCTCGAAACCACATTTCAGTATGCCAAGAGACTCTCGTGCAATACCGCGCAGTTTTTCCCCATCATGGTTTACCCCGGAACGGCCGCCTACCAATGGGCAAAGGAGAACAACTACCTCCACACATCCGGTTATCGCGATTGGCTGACCGAAACCGGGCAGCACCGATGCCTGATTGATACCCCGGAGCTCTCTGCCAATGAACTGATGCAATTCTGCGATGAAGCCAGGCGGCGATATTACCTGACTCCCCGGTATTGCCTCCGCATGTTGCAGACTCTGATTCGCCATCCGGGCGATACCAAGCGGGTATTCATGGCCTTTCGACGATTTGCCCGCCATCTTTTTTGATCATTCGTATGATTTTTGTTCAATTTCCTGCTTCTCAAGGGGTCTGTTCTGGTCTATAATTGCGCAAAGGGCCGCATTGGACGGCTATACTATAGAGTGACTGGAAAGGAGTAATCGGACATGATGCGCACGTTCGTTGTTGCGGTGGCTGTGGCCGTGATCGTCTCAACGGCCATGGGAGCCACGGTCACGGTGAAGAAAGATGGCACAGGAACTGTCGCCAGCGTGGCGATGGCATTGGGATCGATCAAAAATGGGGACACGATTATCATCGGCGATAGCGCCACCTACGATGAGGATATCACCGCAGGCGCAGCGGCGGGCTTGGCGGCCTCATTTACGCTGCGGGCTGCCGAAGGGCAGACTCCAACGATTCGGGCCAAGAACAACATGGAACGTGTTGGAGCCTTGGGAATCCCAGGGATCGACTATATGGGAGCCTTATTTTTCGGTTGTCAGGGGGTTCTCATCGAAGGAATCACTTTTGAGAATCCCACCACGGCCTTAAATGCGGGGGGACTCAGCGCCATTGTGAGCCTATTCGATTGCAGCAGTGTTACTGTTCGGAATTGCACCATTCGAGGAGCCGGTGGCGCAGGAACTGGGTATCCTGGAGATAACCTCAGCATCATTACAGCAGGCGTACAGACCGCTCTCACAGGTGTGCTGATTGAGAATTGCCTTGTCGAACTGGCGAACTATGGCCCCACGGTCGCCAAGCTTCAGAACGGAACCCCGACGGATCCATCCGTTACCATCCGGAACTGCACTATCCAAAACTGCGAGGAGACCGGTATCGAGGTCGATGACGCAGCTTACCCGAACAGCTCCGATGCCACCGTTGCCAAAGGTCCGGGCAACTTGTTTGAGAACAACACCATCATCAATTGCAACGGCGGCATTCAGCTCGGGGGCGGATACAATGTGGTCAGGAATTGTACTGTTCTGGGATGCCGAGGTGATGGGTTTAATGTGGATATGGATGGAACGCGCGGCACACGGCCCATCATTGGAACGGTCGAAAACTCCGTGTTTATCGGCAGCGAGGGTCAAGGCATGGAGATTGAAGAGGGGGAAATCACGATGACGGGGTGTATCGCGGCCGGCAGCAACGGGGAGGGTCTCTGGCTGCACGACAGCGGCGAGGAAACTGCGGTCAGCGTGGACCACTGCGACTTCTACCGGAATGTCCTGACAGGCAACCTGCCTTACGAAGTCCGCGTGGATGTCGGCGCCACAGCGGGACTGGCGTTGACCATGACTAACACGAATGTTGTCGGCGACAGCGGACTGTACAACGGGAATATCAACGATCCCACGCATTATGAACCAAATGCCCTGACCGCAAACTACTGTAATGTCTTTGTTGTCAGTGAGCCATTCACGAATGTTACGGGTTCAAACAACCTGCAAGTGGACCCGAAGTTCGTGAATCCGAGCGGCGATTTTGGGACGTTCACACGGGACGGATTTAAACTGGCAGCCGATTCGCCGGTCAGAACAGCGGGACAAGGAGGGACCTATATCGGTTCCCAAGGACCGATGGGAACGGCAATCGACGAATGGTCGGTTTACTGAGAATCTCGAATGATCCTTGCAACGGGCCTGGCGCCCTCTGCCAGGCCCGTTTTTATTCTGAACGTTTATTGCTCACAGTCCGATCGGAAATTGACCCATCTAAGAGAATCTATAGCCTATTCCAGACGTCAACCCACAGCCGGAATGATAATAATACAGATAAAAATAGATTTTTCAGAAAAAACGACTTGAAATAGATCAAGATGACAGGTAAGACATCGCGGGGGCGGGTCAAAAACTAAACAGACAAACGCGTCAGTTTCCAAGCGGATCTAACAAGGGGGACAGCACAGGTTCACCGGAAGAGAGCGGGAGAAAAAAGGCAACATGGGCTTCCAGTTTGTAATACCAAAGAAGATCCCTGCGAATGCAATGCAGAGGCTAGCCGTTAATTGCTTCGTAGCCTCCGGCTGCCGTTTCGCCCGTTACCGTATCCGTTCCCGCTACTCGAAGCGGGGCTTTTTTTGCCGAACCAGACCGATTCTTCATCCAGAAGAAGTTCCACCGATTCTTGCAAATCCGGGCCGGGATTCACATGGAAACTCTGCTCGACCTCGTAGAGGACCTCGCCCATACCCGGAATCACAATATGAAGCGTTACCGGAATGCGTCCCGGATGCTGCTGCAAAATTTCGCCGAGAGATTTCAGCCGATGATCGTCCATCCCGGATGCCTGCATCCGAATATGTACCCGCGCAATATACTGCGACCATGCTTCCTCCAGGGTACACAGCGTATCAGCCCGTACCGAAACCTGGTCTCCCCGTCGCTCGCCTCTTCCGGAAACGACTACAATACGCTCCTCGGCGATCAGATGCCCTTTCGCCTCCAGGACTTTCGGCATCACGGCTACCTCGACGGTTCCCGTCAGATCTTCCAGGGTCAGAATGGCGAATCGGTCGCCGCTCGCTTTCGCCGTGCGACGCTTAACCTCTACAATAATTCCCGCAACACGTACCGCATCCAGGCTCGCACTCTCATCGCTGAGCTCTTCTGCACTGACTGTAGAAAACAGGTTCAATTCACTCTCGTATTCAGCCAGCGGGTGGCCGGTAATGTAGTTGCCCAACAGGAGTTTTTCATACCGCAGCAACTCATCACCCGGCAGTTCCGGCAGTTCTTTTAGTTCTTCTTCTTTTGTTTCTTCTTCGTCCATATCGCCGAACAGGGAAATTTGTCCGGCGGCACGATCACGCGCTTCCCCCTGGGCGCGCTCCAACACATCCGGCAATGCCGTCAGAAGCGTATTTCGTGTATGTCCCAGGCTGTCGAATGCGCCCGCGCGGATCATCGACTCCACAACGCCGCGATTGATGGCCCCCGGCTCCGCGCGGATACAGAAATCCTCCAGGGACCGATACGGCCCCTTTCGTTCGCGCTCCCGGATCATGCACTTGACCGCACCCGCGCCGACATTCTTGATGGCCGCAAGACCGAAACGAATCCCGGTAGAGGTAATGGAAAAATCCTCGCCGGACTGGTTGATATCCGGCGGAAGAATCTCGATCGCCATTTCCTTGGAATCTTTGCGGTACTTGTTGATCTGGGTTGTATTGCCCATATCCGCCGTCATCAGCGCAGCGAGAAATTCTTTCGGGTAATGCGCTTTCAGCCAGGCGGTTCGATACGTAATAATAGCGTAGGCGGCGCTGTGGGATTTATTGAACCCGTATCCCGCGAAATGATGAATCAGGTCCCACAATTTGGATGCCGTTTCACGGGGAACATTGTTCTTTACCGCGCCTTCCAGGAAAAGGTTCTTTTGCTCGTTGAGCAGTTCCAG
>JAKPRU010000026.1 GCA_029557025.1 Candidatus Omnitrophota bacterium
TCCCCTCCAGCACAATCCGCCGGTCCGGAATCCATTCCACAAACTCAAACGGCCCTGTGCCCACCGGATTCTGGAAAAAATCCTCTCCGTAATACTCCACGGCCTCCTGCGGCACAACAAATCCGTAGGAGATGGTCAGAAGGCTCAGGAACGGAGCGAACGGCTCATCCAGGACAATCCGAAACGTATGAGGATCCACAACCTGGAATCCCTCCACACGCTCGGAGGCTCCGTCGTGGAACTCTTTGATCCCTCTCACTTTACCGTTCCATATCCAATATCCCGTCGAAAGCGTTTTCGGGTCCGCAATCCGTGTAAACGAATACCGAACATCCTCTGCGGTCACCTCGCGACCTTTTCCATTCGGGAAGGCGGGCGAATCATGAAACAGAACTCCCTCTCTGAGATGAAACGTATAGACCTTGCCGTCCTCGGATATCTCCCAGGACATTGCCAGGCAGGGTTGAAGTCCAAGCGCGGAATCGAATCCCACAAGCCCCTCGTAAATATTCTCGGAAATATGCCAGGATGCGCTATCTCCGATTCGGGCCGGGTCGAGACTTCTGGGAGGCTCTGTCAAATTGAAACGAAAGGTCCCTCCTTGCACAATTCCACCCGCTATTTCTCGATATTCCTTCCCCGTGTCCTGCTCCCCTGTGCCGCAGCTGAGACACAACAAGATCAGTGTTACAGCACGCACAACAGCGCAGCCCCGGTTTGCAGGAGCGTCACGCCGGCCAATACTGATACCCCGTCCCTTTTTGAGACGGAGTCGCATTATGAGACACATCTTCTCGAACATAAACATCCACTATGATTCAAATTGAGATTACTCGGTCCCCCATCACAGTAGTATTCAGAAACTCATAGAAGCAAATCGTCAATAATTTCAGGGTGTTACGAGCGCAAAGAATAATTCTCACTGCATTCCAGGAATTGGTATGCAGGTTGCACTAATATGAATTCGTCGAGACAGGCCCGTAAGGGCGGTTTCGACAGAAATAGCTCACCCTCCTTCGTTGTGGCAAGGTATTAGCCTTGCCTTTCTTTTTTTATCCCCGGATGTCGGTGGACACGATAATGCCATAACTGACACGTACATCTTTTAACCCCTCTGTATTCACGCTGGCCTGTCAGTGTGACCTCGCAGGGTGTGTACCGGCATCTTGCCGGTGATAAGGTGATAATATACCAATTCAGTGTTACCTAACCGCTATCCTCCACCTGAATGCCCTCTTCCGAAAGCGGAACCGCAATGGTGAATGTACTGCCCTTTCCGGGTTCGCTTTCCACATCGATCCGACCACCGATCTGTTCAATAACCTGGTTTACAATGGACAATCCGAGTCCGGTTCCATCCGGTCTGCCCGTATAAAACGGATCGAAGATTTTTTCTCGCTCTTCTGCGGTCATTCCACGGCCATGGTCGGTGATCCGTAAAACCGCTTCCCTCTCCTTCCCCGTCTCCAGCACAACGGCGATCCCGGCCTCTTTGGGGGTTTCTGCCATGCTTTGGA
>JAKPRU010000043.1 GCA_029557025.1 Candidatus Omnitrophota bacterium
CCCAAAGAACGACAGGGCGATAATAAAACCCCGGAAGGCATCTACATCATCGACTCGAGAAATAGGGACAGCCGCTATCACCTGTCTCTCCATGTCTCCTATCCGAACGAGAAAGACAGACGGTGCGCAAAAGAACTCGGCGTTTCTCCGGGCGGGAATATCATGATCCACGGCATGAAGAACGGGTATTCCTGGATTGGAGAACTGCACACGGCGGTCGACTGGACCAATGGGTGCATTGCCGTTACCGACGAAGAGATCGAGGAGATCGATAAGTTGGTGCCGAATGGTACAGTCGTTGAGATCAGGCCGTAGTAAACCGCGTTGCAGCGTGTGATTGCGCCCCACAATGAATTGAGTCTTGCACAACGATACGATCCCGTGCTTAAAGGTTCATTAAAATTCCCCCATGAAGGAAGGTATCTTATTCAACCCATGCGCCGAAACACTGACCTACCCTTATCCTATCGGTTCTGCCTGATCGTTCTCTGTGCCGCCATCCTTACGCTCCATGGCTGCGCCGCGATGAACAGTATCCGCGAAAAGTCCGGACCCTATCCCATCCATCCCGAGAGCATCCTGGAGCGCAAAAGATTTTCTATTGTGCAAGATTCTGATATCATAGGCCGATTGGCGGTCGTCAGGCTTAAAAAAGGGGATACCCTGCCGGATATCGCACGGCACTTCAGCCTTGGGATAAACGAGCTCAGCGCGGCCAATCCAGGGGTGGATGTGTGGGTGCCCAAGGCCGGGAAGCGTATCACGCTGCCACTGCGCTTCATCTTGCCGGACGCTCCGAGAAAAGGCATCGTGATCAACCTGGCCGCCATGAGGCTCTTTCAATACAGAGAGGAGGGTGATACGCCGGTAGTATTGACCTACCCCGTCGGTGTCGGCACCACGGAGCGCCCTACCCCCACCGGCCAGATGTCCGTGGAACGTAAGGTAACCCGGCCGACCTGGTATGTCCCCGCCTCAATCGCTGAGGATTATCGGAAGAAAGGCGATCCCCTGCCCGCCGAAGTACCGCCGGGTCC